>JAZORA010000122.1:0-6407 GCA_045656365.1 Eubacteriales bacterium
GGCGCTGAGGTTGAGGTTAAGTAATTTAACTCCCAAAGTTACCTACCAAAAAAGGATACGGAGATTTTCTCCGTATCCTTTTTCTTTTTTACCAAAAAAACGGGGCTGTCATAAGACAGCCCTATTTTTTACCAGTTGGTATTCCAGCGCTTGTTGTATTGTCCCTCCGCGGTTCGCGCAGCACGGAAATTCTTCACCTCACGGCTGGTGGCGATTTTCTTTTTCAGCTCCTCAAAATACTCCGCATCGTCCATAGGAAGCGCGATGGTTTCGTTCTTCCAGGAGGACAGATATGCTGCATTGCAGATGGTCAGCTCGTTGAGTCCATCCTCACCGGGAGCAACCAGCTCGTCGCCGTAAAGGATCGCACGGGCAAAGTTCTGGAGGATACGGTGGTGACCGTTGTATCTCTCGTCCTCCACCTCAAGCGTCTCGGTATCCATCTTAAAGGATTCCTCCGTCAAGCAATACTCCCGCTCACTCATGGGGAAGCGTTGCCATCTGAGCGCTCCCTTCTCGATCACCAGCTTGCCCTCCGTTCCGGAGATCTCCAAACGGTTGGTTCCGGGATACTCACCCGTTGAGGTAATAAAGACTCCCGTCGCGCCGTTTTCATACCGCGCGAAAATGGTAACGTCGTCCTCTACCTCAATTTCGTGATATTTCGCCACGTCGCAGGTTGCTCGAATCTCGCAGGGCATACCGCAGATCCACTGCCAAAGGTCCAGATTATGGGGTGCCTGATTCATCAGGACGCCGCCGCCTTCCCCACCCCACGTGGCGCGCCAAGCGCCCGAGTCATAGTAGGCTTGCTTTCTGTACCAGTTGGTGATGATCCAGACCGAACGCTTCAGCTCTCCGAGCGCACCCGAGGAAACGATCTCTTTGGCACGGCGGAACAGCTTATTCGTCCGCTGATTGAACATAATAGCGAAAACCTTTCCGCTTTCCTTTGCCACATCGATCATTTCACGCACCATTTCGCAATAAACCCCTGCGGGTTTTTCGGTCAGGACGTGCAATCCCTGACGAAAGGCGCGAATCGCAATGGTCGGATGCTCGTAGTGGGGGGTAGAAATCACCACAGCGTCTACAAGACCGCTGGAGAGAAGGTCGTCCGCGTTCTCAAACACGGGAACGTCCGGATAAAGTCCTCTCAGCTCCTCCGCTCTTGCCGCATCGTTATCACACAGTGCGGCAAGGCGAAGACCTGCGATCTTTCCGTTGTAAATACCCGCCGCATGGGCAGAACCGATATTTCCGATTCCAATAATGCCAATTCTAACGGCTTCCATGCTTCGTACTCCTTTGTGTTATTTTGGTAAGCCAAATTGCTTATCCTCATTATAAATCATTTTTTTGAAAAGTAAATAGCAAAACCTCTATTTTATATTGCAAAAAATGAACAAATCGTTTATAGCAAAACCAATTCGTCAAATGAGGCGCTTGTTGCTGGCAACCGATTGTGTTTTTTAAGCGAAAAAATTCTGTTTCGCTCAAGTTATACTGATTTTATCTTACGCGCCGTAGGTGGAGCTCATGTCCACTTCCTCAGCCTGGATGGTAACGACCTTGCGACGAGAGGTTGCGACTCTCTTCATCAGCTCCTCTTCGTAGAGGTCGTGATCAAGGTTTGCAAGCTCGATCTCCTTCCCCGTCCAAGCAGACAGGTGCATTGCGTTGGAGATGGTCAGACCGTTGATACCCTCGCGACCGTCAGCCAGAAGAGGCTCGCCACGGAGAATGTTTGCTGCAAAGTGGTTGAGAACTGCGGGATGTCCGCCACTTCTCTGGTTTACGTCGATCTCGATCTTTTCGAACTTCATCGTTCCGAAGGGCTTTTTATTGGTTGCGGAGAATTCCTGCTCGGAAATACCGCCCTCGGACTTCCAAACGGTCAGGAACTTGCCGTCGGAGTTCAGCTCAGCAATCACGCGACCCTTGTCAAGGGTTACCTCGAAGCGGTTGGTACCGGGCTGGTCACCTGTGGAGGTAACGAATACGCCGGTTGCGCCGTTGGGGTACTCGAAGTATGCGGTTACGTCGTCCTCAACCTCAATGTTGTGCCACTTACCAAAGTGGAGGTGAGCCGAAACCTTAGAGGGCATACCGCAAACCCACTGCATCATATCCAAATACGCCAAGTCTTACCTTCTTGCACCTATCATTTTAAATAATATTTAAATCGATTCGAACTTACAGACCAATGGACTTAAGGAACTCGCGGCTTCTTCTCAGACAATCGAAGGGATCGTCGTCGTAGCAGTAATCCTGCTCTACGAGAGCATACTCCGTACCCGCCTCGGCAGCCGCCTCGCAGATACGCGCGAAGTTCATGTTACCCTCACCCACGGGGCACATCTTCTGTTCTCTCTGTACGATCTTCATATCCTTCAGGTGAATGCACTCGATTCTTCCCTTCAGGCGGTCGATCCACTCCAGAACGTTACAGCCGCCAAACTGTACCCAATAGGTATCCAGGGTAATACCCAGCAGATCGGGGCTGAAGTCCTCCATGAATTTCTCCATGAATACGCGACCGTCTCCCGAACGGATAAATTCATAGTGGTGGTTGTGGTAAAACAGCTTATGTCCTTCTTTTTTGAAGGTCTCGGCGATGGGACGAATATCCTTGATGAACGCCTCGTATCTCTCGTCGTCCACAAGGCTTGCCTCGGGCATCATACCGATACCGATATACTTACAGCCGAGAATGTCGTGGTCGCGGCAAACCTTGACGGGATCTGCCTTCATAACGGGAATATCAATGTGGGTCAGGGGGCAAATCAGACCGTTCTTGTCCAGCTGCTCCTTCATCCATTCGGGCTCGTACTCGCAAACACCCGAAAGCTGAACCGACTCATAGCCCATATCGGCAACTCTCTTCAGAGTTTCGGAAAGATCCTCCAGCGTACGGCAGGACTTCGTAACCGTGTAAAGTTGTGCACCAATTACCATGTTATTTCTCCTTAATATTAAAAATTATATTTGCTTCTCAGAGAGCAGCAAGGATCGACTTAAATGCGGCAACGCCCGCGTCAAACGCCTCATCGGTGTTCTTGTAGGAGCTTTCACCCTTCTTGTGGGATTCTCCGTTTTCCAGCGCCGCAAGTCCCGCAAACTCTGCCAGGTGAGGCTCCATGGTCACCACCTGACCGCCCTGCGCCAGATATTTCTTCACCAGCGCGGGAATGTTTCCAAGTCCCGTTCCTGCGGGAACCACCACGTGATCCGCCTGAGCGTCCTTGATATGCATGTATTCCACATAGTCCTTCATCAGCTCCCATGCCTCCAGGGTATTGACACCGCACTGTACGAAGTTTGCGGGGTCAAATACCGCGCGGACCTTAGGAAGTGCCTTATGGATCTCAATGCAGTTTTCGGGGGTCTCACCGAAGATCTGCTTCTCGTTCTCGTGACAAAGAACGATGTGATCGGGCGTCAGCTCCGCCAAGGTGTTGAGGCGCTCGAGAACCTTATTGAGGGTCACGTCGCGGCTCTCACCCTCGATGGGGAAAAAGCTGAACATACGGATCTTGGATGCGCCGAGAATATCGGCATATTCCAAAATATTTTTAAACATCTCCACGTGAGGCGCGAAATCGTCCGCCAGAGAAATCTTTCCCACGGGCGAGCCCATAGACCAAACGCCAAGTCCCTCGGCGTCCAGCATCTTACGGACCTCTCTTGCCTTATCCGCGGTGATCTCGCTGATATTGGTGCCGTCTACGCCACGGATCTCAAGAAGAGAGATCCCGTTGCGCTTCATGGCGGCAATCTGACCGCTGACCGCGGGAGACGCTTCGTCTGCAAATGCGCAAAGCTTAATCATGCTCGTATTCTCCTTCAATATTCAATGACAATCCGATCAATCAAACACCGGAATAAGCGGAGAAGCCACCGTCAACGGGAACAACCACACCGGTCACGAAGCCCGACGCGTTGTTATCGCAGAGCCAAACCAGGGTACCGAGCAGCTCCTCGGGCTTGCCGAAGCGTCCCATGGGAGTTGCGCGGAGGATCTTGTCGGTTCTGGGGGTGGGGGTTCCGTCCTCGTTGAAGAGGAGCGCCTGGTTCTGCTTGGTAGCGAAGAATCCGGGAGCGATGGCGTTCACACGGATGCCGCAGCCCGCGAAGTGAACGGCAAGCCACTCGGTAAAGTTGGAAACCGCCGCCTTTGCCGCGCTGTATGCGGGAATCTTGGTCAGGGGACGGAACGCGTTCATCGAGGAAACGTTGATGATACAGCCGTCCTTATGGAGCATATCCTTTGCGAATACCTGGGTGGGGAGCATGGTTCCCATCAGGTTCAGACCGAATACGAAATCGAAGTCCTTACGGTCCAGGTTGAAGAAGGTCTTGAACTCGGTGGTGAGCTCGTCTCCATCCTCAAAATACTCGTGTGCCGTGGTGCAACGAGGGCTGTTTCCGCCCGCGCCGTTGATCAGAATGTTGCACTCACCCAGATCTGCCGTGATCTCGGCACGCAGAGCCTCAAGAGCCTCACGGTCCAGCACGTCTGCGCGATAAGCCTTTGCCACGCCGCCGTCCTTACGGATCTCCTCTGCGGCAGCCTCTGCCGCATCCTTGTTCAGGTCAAGAAGGGCAACCTTTGCGCCCTGCTTGGCAAGTGCCGCCGCAAAAGCAGAGCAAAGAACTCCACCCGCCCCCGTTACTACTGCAACCTTGTTTTCAAATACCTTGTTCATAATCGTAAATCCTTTCGTTTTTTATAAAAAATCTATTGTTTGAACTTTTTAAAGTCTTTGGGACAACCAACTCTCGGTCTTATTTGCACGCACCGATTCGATTCTTGATGTTTTGATAGCATACGTTCTCAACCAGCTTCGACAACGCACCCGCATCCACTACCTGACCGTTTTCGTAAAGCTCTGCTACAAAGGAGCAAAGGATACGGCGGAAGTAGTCGTGACGGGGATAAGACAGGAAGCTACGGCTATCGGTCAGCATTCCGTAGAATGCGCCCAGGTATCCGATGGAGGACAGGCAGTGAAGAACCTTCACGATTCCGTCCGTATGATCGTTGAACCACCATGCCGCGCCAAGCTTCACGTTACGGAAGCTTCCCGCGATCGAGGCGAGCTGATCGTTCATGGCGGGATTCAGCGTGTAAACGATGGTCTCGGGCAATCCGCAACGGGTATTGATGGCATCCAGCACCCGAATCAGATCCGCGCCGTCTACCGCGCGACCGATGCAGTCGCATCCGCAGTCCACGCCGAGCTTTGTGAAGATCTCGGTGTTGGGGTTACGGTACGCCGCAAGGTGAAGCTGCATAACGAGACGATACTTCTTGTAAAGTGCCGCCAGCTCGACGAACATTCTGCCAAGGAAGCCCATGTACGCCTCCGCAGAAATCGACTCGCCCGCAAGCACGGCACGGAAGGTGGCATCTGCCTCCTCACAGTCTGCAATACGATTCGGGAAATCGGTGATTCCCACGTCGGTGAAGATACAGCCCATCTCCTTAAAGAAGGCGATTCTCTTCTCGACGGCAGCCAGCAGCTCGGAGAAGCTGGTTACCTTCATACCCGAAGCCTTCTCAAGCTTTGCGATATAGTCCGTATAGCCCGGACGCAAAATAGTCATCAGGTTATCGGTACGGAAGGAGGGGGTCACCTCCACGTCAAAGGACGCGTCCTCACGAAGAAGCTTGTGGTATTCCAGCGTATCGCAGGGATCGTCGGTGGTACCGATGAAGGACACATTGAATCTCTTGATCAGCTTACGGGGAGACATACCGCTCTCACGAATATACTTGTTGGCGCTCTCCCAGATCTCCTCCGCCGTATCGGCGTTCAAGGGAAGGTCGATTCCAAAGCAGGACTTCAGCTCTGCCTGAGACCAGACCGAAAGAGGATTGCCGACCGCTCCGGGCAGCACCGAAGCGTACGCGAAAAACTTTTCCTTAAAGGAGGCATCTCCCGTGATGAGTCTCTCATCCACGCCCGCGCCTCTCATCATTCTCCATTTGTAGTGATCCCCTGCGAGCCAGATCTCACCAATATTGTCAAACGCGCGATCCTCGTAAATCTCCTTGGGATTGAGGTGACAATGATAGTCGTAGATCGGGTATTCCTTTGCCTTGGCATACAGCTCCTCGGCAAGGCTTCCGCAGAGCAAGTAGTTGTCTCTCATGACTTTCTCCTTTCCTTGATACCGAAAAAAATATCTCCTTTGACCCCGCAATCGTCTGCGTCAGGTCATAGTATCCTAAATAACATTATACAACATATTTATTTGCAATGGAATTGCAAAAATAAGCATTATATATTGTATTTATGAGCATTTTTCTTGAAAATTTTTCTATTTTTCAAAATCACTGGATTTCCCTTGTAAAAATACCCAAAAAATGCCCTTTTCTTTTAACGAAACTGACGAAAAGT
>JAZORA010000123.1:0-3842 GCA_045656365.1 Eubacteriales bacterium
GGATCACAATGGATCTGATCATTAAGCTGATCATATTGCTTATACTGTTTTTTATGGAGATCGGCTTGTATTTTGTTTTGATGTCTCGTTTGCTTCCCAAGCTATTGGTCGTTCGCTATTCTCTCAAGGAAAGCACGGACAGAGGACTGAAAAAATACGTATATCCCGAGGGAAGAGGAATTGCCTACGAGCCTCATCCCACCATCAGAAAATATATCAACCGTTACCTGCTGTTTACCAATGACGGCTATAAATTTCTGAAGTGCAGAGTCGACGAGAAGGTGCGCAGCATGAACTATACGGTGGTCATGTTCAACCGCCGCAATCGGGTAATCGATACCGTTGAGGTTTCGGAGCAACGATTGGACGGAAGGGAAGCAAAGAACATCCAGCTTCATCAGGATACATCCTATGTCTCGCTCGTGTTGGATTCGGTAAACGGTCTTCCCGTGAGAAACGAGCAAGCGTTGTACTGTAAGCTTTGGAATCTTGCGCTTTATTTCATTTCCGTTTGGGCGGTATGCTTTGTGGAAATGGCGTTTATAAAGAACGTGTTTGACGTTTACGATCAGAACGTGATGCATGTTGGTTGGTTGGAGAATCTTCAGATCACGCAGCTGATTCTGCCTTCGTTTTTCATTGGTGCGCTGGTGAGCGCCATGGCAGTTCTCCATTACCGTTCAAAGGGAGTGAAGTGGGTTAAATGAAGAAAAAGAATTATTTTATCAAGGGCGTGTACGATCATCCGCAGATCGGCGGATATCTGACCGTCAAGCAATATATCATGATGGAGCAGGACGGAAAGCATTGTTTGCTTCTGCGCTTCGAAAATGAACTAAAGACCTCCATTTGCTCCGTTGAATTTACGGTTAAGCAGTTGGATTCGGACGGCGTGGAGATCGCATCGACCGACGTAAAATATACCGATCTCGACCTCAAGAGCGGCAGACTGTTCTGCCCGGAGGAGGGAATCGTGCTCGATAAAAAATGTGTGGATTTTTTGGTCAAAATGAGATCCCTTGTATCAGGAGAAACCAAATTTCTCTTTCATAAGGGACAGGTTACCGAGCATTACGATCCGCGCGGCTATGAGGAGCGTTGTGTCGCGGAGAACGGAGGCGGAAGAACGGTCGTTCACCGTAAATATTCGGGCGGAGGCAAGGCGTATGGTTGGATGGCGTTCTTGGCGTTGCTCTTGATGATCGCATCGATCTGGTTCGTTGTGGTAAGAAACGAGGAAGAGGCGAGAAAATCCCCCGATTCCCGCCCCACTGTCGAAAGTGAAGCCCAGGAAACGTAAACGAAGACATACCAATTTTACTTATTTTTACTTAGGAGACTGTCATGCTGAAATACAGCGACATCATTAATAAATTAACCGACGGACAAAAAATCCGTATCCTTTGCGGGGTAGGAACGCTATCGGGCAAGGACATGAAAAACATGGGAATCCCCTGTGTTCGGGTCGGTAATATGAAGCATTACGATCGAAGCGTCTATCCGCACGCCACCTCGATTTCCCATAGCTGGAATCCTGGGATTTGGCAGGACGTGGCTTCGGTCAAGGTTAAGAAAATGGCGGAGGATGGTATTCAGTTCGCCATTGCCCCGGGAGCAAAGATCAAGCTTTCCCCCTATCGGAAGGAGACGACCGAGGATCCGCATCTTGCTTCGATCCTTTCAGGCTCTTATATGAAGGCGGCGGTGGAGCACGGCATGCCCGTAGGAGCTTCGGGATATTATCTGACCGATTCCGACGTAGAGTGGATGGATCGGGAGCCGTGTGAGCGAGTTCTTGCGGAGTATATGGTTCGTCCTTATGCGAGAGCCAATCGCTTGTCCTCGGCAAACCATATCGTAACCGATGTCAGACGCCCCACACCCGAGTACCGAACGAGCTGCGCCCATATTCAACGCGCGGTGATGAACGAGGCGGAATTCCTTCTCTGCGAGGCGGCAACCGACGATAACACGGTGGAGCTTGTCTCAAGGGGAGTGGTCTGCCTTCACGGCTCGGCGAATGCTCTCAGCTCTGCGCTCATAAGATACCGTAAGCTTAAAAAGCAGATGGAGGAGGGACAGGACGTTACTCTGGAACAGATCGAGTCGGAAGTGGAAAAGGGCAGGGCGATTTCGGATGAAACCGTGGATCTTGCCGTAGATCATACGCTTGATTTTATCTACCAATGCCAAAATGCCCATGTGAATTCGGAGACAGGGGCTATTCAGGAGGAGGCGTTGGCGCGAAGGGCAACCTTGGAATCTACGGTGCTTTTGAAAAATGAGCATGCCTTGTTGCCCATCAGACAGGATAGCTGTGTGACCATTCTGGATGCTTTTTCGCCCGATCCCCATTCGGAAACAGACCTTGCCGTATCCTTGGGCGAATGCTTTAAGAACCATGGATTCCTCGGTGTTGAGACGGAGAAGGCGGACGGATGGGAAAAGAAATGGGTGTTTGGAGAGCGTGCCAAGGAGATAACCATTTTGTTGCTGGGCTCGGGATATTCCACCGAGAAATTTATTCACAAGACCGAAAAGCTGACGCTTCCGCCCGAGCAGCTCAGGTTTGCCAATCGAGTGGCAAAGATCTGCAAGCACGTGATTGCGGTAATTCTGTCGGAGCATGCGCCCGACGTGGAATTTACGAGACAATTTGACGGCGTGATTCTGGCGCCGTTGCCCGTTACCTACAGTGCGGAGTCTCTTTTTGAGATCATTTCGGGCAGATATAATCCTTCGGGCCGCTTGGCGTATACGCTATATTCCGGAAGCGAGACCTCGCTGAAAAAGGGAGAAGCGTATCTGCGCGAATACGGAACGAAGGCGGGACCCTTCGTGGGATATAAATATTACGATACCGCCGCGCTTCGCGTAGGATATCCCTTTGGCTACGGACTTTCCTATACGGAATTTTGTTACTCCGACCTGACGCTTTCGGAGGACGAGGTCTCGTTTACCGTCGAAAACTGCGGACGGCTTCGGGGAAGTGAGGTAGCGCAGGTTTACGTTGGCATGGAGCACTCCTCGGTACTGCGCCCCAAAAAGGAGCTGTGCGGATTCGCGAAGATTGAGCTTGCTCCCTATGAAAAGAAGAGGGTCACCCTGAAAATAGAGTTGCCTCCCGTGTTTTATCAGGATAAATTTGTTCTGGAGAAGGGAGAGTATACCGTTTACGTTGGCGCGTCCGTGTCGGATATCCGATTGACG
This sequence comes from Eubacteriales bacterium, assembly GCA_045656365.1. Taxonomy (GTDB): domain Bacteria; phylum Bacillota; class Clostridia; order Oscillospirales; family CAG-272; genus HGM12713. The sequence goes on from JAZORA010000123.1 coordinate 3,211, forward strand.
GGAACGCGCGTGGCAGGAGACGAATCGCTGGAAAAGGACGGAGCGGTTCTGTCCGACTATTTGCAGTCTTATTCCAATATTTTAAACGATCATTTTACGTTGGAGGGAAATTACAGCTTTATGAGAAAAGGAATTACAAATATTATCGCGGGAGTCGTGTCTCTGGCGCTTGGCGTTAGCTTGGCGGTATTTAATATCACCACCCACGCGGCCTCTTTGGTGCTTGGCATTATTTCCGGTATTCTTGCCGTAGCCTCCATTTTGTTCTTTATCGTTGAGATTGTGGAAAGAAGCCGCATTCACGCCGAGGAAAGAAAACGGATCGAGGCGGCAAATCACGCGCATTTTGAGGACGCGGATAAGATTCCCGTTCTTTCGACCGATCAAATGTTTCAGGATCAGTTTGATAAGGTTGATGAGGGTGCGTCTGTCTCGCAGTCGCACGATATTTCCGAGGAATTTGATTATTCGGAGTATATTGAGGAGAACTTCCTTATTAAAAACGCGGCAGAGGAGCTGGACGATCCCGATGCAGGCTTCAACCGCTACTCCGCTATCCTCCGCGCTATCAAGACCGCATATCCCACTATGCAGCTTGTCGGCACCACCTACATTACCAACTACATAGTAAC
>JAZORA010000124.1:0-2041 GCA_045656365.1 Eubacteriales bacterium
GTCCCTCCTGAACCGAGAAACCAACCGTCGCCGCCGAATGGTCCGAGCCCGCGTTAGTGGTCATCACCAGCACGGTATTTTCAAAATTCACCGTCTTTCCGTGGGCGTCGGTTATTCTACCGTCATCCAGAATCTGCAGCAAAATATTCAAAACGTCGGGATGCGCCTTTTTGATCTCATCAAACAAGACCACCGAATAGGGTCTGCGACGGATCTTTTCGGTCAACTGCCCTGCTTCGTCATATCCCACGTATCCGGGAGGCGCTCCAATGATTCGGGATACCGAATGCTTTTCCATAAATTCCGACATGTCGAGACGGATCAACGTCTCGGGAGAGTGGAAGAGATCTGCGGCAAGGGTCTTGACCAGCTCGGTTTTTCCAACACCCGTCGGTCCCGCAAAAATAAAGGAAACCGGCTTACGCTTATAGGAAATACCCGCACGATTGCGCTTGATCGCCTTGGCAACTGCCTCAACCGCCCGATCCTGACCAATGATACGTTTTTTCAGGCGAGACTCCAGCTGATCGATCCGCTCAAATTCATTTTCCGTAATATCGGTTGCGGGAACACCCGTCCAGATTTCAATGACCGACGCAATGTCCGCTTCCTCCAAGGTTACCTCCTGACAGGAGGATTCCAATTCCTTCAGGCGCTCCGAGAGCTGAATCTCCTTCGCCTTGATCTCGGCAATCTGAGCATAGCACTTTTCCGCCGCCTTATCGTCGGTAGGCGCTTCGGTCTCTACCCCTTCTCTCTTCTCACGCAGAGCCAAGAGATCCTCACGGATCTCGAGTGTCTCGTTGAGCGCCGCGCTACTGAGCGACAGCTTAGAAGCCGCTTCGTCCAAAAGGTCGATTGCCTTGTCGGGCAAATAGCGGTCGGTAATATACCGTTCAGACAATACAACGGCACGCCGTATCACCGAATCGGGAATCCGAATGGAATGAAACTCTTCATAATAATGCTTGATTCCCTCAAGCATCTCGATGGTTTCATCAATGGAGGGCTCGCCCACCGTAACGGGCTGAAAACGACGCTCCAGCGCCGAATCCTTCTCAATATACTTACGATACTCATTCAGCGTCGTTGCGCCAATAATACGAACCTCGCCACGAGAAAGGGCGGGCTTGAGAATATTTGCCGCATTGATGCTTCCCTCCGCATCACCCGCGCCGACGATGTTGTGGACCTCATCAATCACAAGGATCACGTTTCCCGCTTCCTTGACCTCATTGAGAAGTCCCAAGATTCTCGATTCAAACTGTCCTCTGAACTGCGTTCCCGCAACAAGAGCCGTCAGATCCACCAGATAGATCTGCTTTCCCTTCAGCTTATAGGGAACCTGTCCGTCGGCAATTCTTTGCGCCAAGCCCTCGGCGATGGCGGTCTTACCAACACCCGGCTCACCAATGAGACAAGGATTGTTCTTTTGTCTGCGGCAAAGGATCTGAATCACACGCTCCAGCTCCTTTTCCCTGCCGATGATCCGATCCAGCTTGCCGTCCGCGGCGCGCTTTGTCAGATTGCGACAATAGGTGTCGAGGAATTTATACTTTTTCCGACCATCCTTGGGGGCGGACTTTTTATCCTTCGACTCCTCGTTATTTTTTTGAGGAATCGGAAACCCGCTATCCTTAAACAGCTTAGGGAGATCAATGGCGGGCGCGCCTCCATCCTCCAAATCCTCTGCTGTGGGATCGGTTACGTCACTGATGAAGTTATTGACTTCCTCTTCCATATTCTCGAGCTGTTCGGGAGAGATTCCCATTTGATTCATCATGTTCCCGAGCATATTATCCACGGGGATTCCAAGCTCACGAGCACACTTGATGCACAGGCCCTCGCTCAGCTTGTTTCCGTTTTCAAGCTTATTTACAAATACGACTGCCACTCGCTTGTGGCACTTTGAACACATTACCATAATTGATCAAAAGACGATTTCGTCTTACAGTTCCTTTCGGTATTCTAAAAGATTGCCCTTTTTGATTTCCTCGTGCTTCAAATACGCATAGTGCTTTACGTAAGCCACTGCGGAGAA
>JAZORA010000125.1:0-2432 GCA_045656365.1 Eubacteriales bacterium
GATAGATTCTCTAACACATATTCCAACATCGGTCTGTTTTTCACCGTAAACATTGCCTTGGGAAGATCGCCGCTGATCGATTGCAGACGGCTTCCTTTACCCGCCGCCGGAACGATTGCTCTGATTGCTTTCATTTGATACTCCAATGCCATCCTTCAATTTTTATAAAATGTTGACGTCAAGCCCTCTTTCATCATAAATGCTTTGCAAAATCTTTTTGATCTCGGGCATTTTTTGCTCCATATCCTCCAGAAGCTTCAGCTGTGTACGGGATCGATCGAGATTCTGTCCGGAATAATCAATGCGATAGTACGTATCGCCATTGATATGATCCATCAAAAATCTAATTCCATCCTCTGAGGTAATAATCAAGGGCGCGTACGGTAACAGCTCCAATTCTTCCTTCGTAAGAATGTCACCGCAAGCCTCCAGATATCCGCGAGCATACATCTCGAAAAGCTCGAGATTGCAGGATACCTTGGAGAGATCCTTCTCGTCATCCTTTGCGGTGTTCGTACCAATTCGCATGCTATCACCGAAATCATACAGGGGAGACGAGAGCATGACCGTATCCATATCAATAATGGCAACGGGAAGATGCGTTATCTCGTCAAAAAGAATATTATTCAAATTGGTATCGTTATGACAGATTCGCCGTGGAATCTTTCCGCTATCCAGTGCCTCGGTTATCATTCCAAACAGCTCCGTATGAGCGCGAATAAAAGCGATCTCTTTGGCCACTTCCGCAACCCGATTTTGCGGATCGCACGCAATCGCGTCCTCCAGATCCAAATAGCGGCGCTTGGTATCGTGGAATTTTGGAATCACTTCTTTGATTTCCTCCACGTTGACCGTACTCATGGCTTTTAGAAAACGACCAAAGGAGACACCCGCATAGTAAAACACCTCAGGACTATCGGGAATATCCAAAGAATACACGTTGTCAAAATAGGTCAACAAACGCCAAAAGCCGGAATCATCCTCAAGGTACAGTTTTCCGTCCTTCGTCGTGCGAAGCATTTGCACCGTTCCGCGTCCGTGCCGTCCCGGCATCTCCAGATTGTTTGCCAAATGCTCTGTTGTCAATTGAAAATTGAGCATCAAAGCATCAACGTCCTCAAACACGTTGGTATTGATACGCTGCAAAATATACTTGTGAATATTATTATGCTCGGAGAGGGTCTCCACCTTATACGTGCAGTTTATATATCCTTTATTGATCGTCTCAATGCTTATCACACGGCCTTGAACGCAGAAATTCTCTACCACTTTCCGCAAGTCATTGATATGCTGCAAGTCGTCTCCTCCTTTACAAATTATAGTTTTTGTAGTTCGGACAATTTGCATGGACTTTTCCTTTATATAATATTGTACCACATACTACAAAATTTTGCAACACCTTGTCCATTAAATCATAAAATTTTTTTATTTTTTGTGTAAAAGAATACCAAAAAAGGACCACCTTCTTTGAATCTTCTGTTTTTTAAAGAAATTTGATTTGTATTTTTTGGTGGAACTGACCGAAAAAAGGATTTGCCCGTGATAAGTCAAGCACCTCCTCGCAACAACCAGAATCCTCCTTTCTTAGCGCAAATATACTGAATTGTCCTTGCTAAAAGAGGAAAAGAAAAAGCCCTGTGAAAGTGAATTCACAAGGCTTTTTAAGAATATTCGATTTTGGCTTTTTAAGCTGTTATCGATTGTGGTTTGACATATTCAATTATTCCCACTCAATCGTTCCCGTAGGCTTGGGTGTCAGATCATAGAGAACGCGGTTGATACCCTCTACCTCATCGGTGATTCTCTTGGTGATCTTATGGAGCACGGCATAGGGAATCTCTTCAATGGTGGCGCTCATGGCGTCGGTGGTATTGACCGCGCGGATAATCGCCGCCCAACCCTCGTAACGGCTGTCGTCCTTTACGCCTACGCTCTTCATTTCAGGAACGACGACGAAATACTGCCACACCTTTTCAGCAAGGCCGTTCAGATCAAATTCCTCACGAAGAATCGCATCCGCCTCACGCAGAGCCTCAAGGCGGTCACGGGTGATGGCACCAAGGCAACGTACGCCAAGTCCCGGTCCGGGGAATGGCTGACGGTAAACCATGGCGTGAGGAAGTCCCAACGCCTCGCCTACCACGCGAACCTCGTCCTTAAAGAGCAGCTTAATGGGTTCCACCAAAGCAAACTGAAGATCCTCGGGAAGTCCGCCCACGTTGTGGTGCGATTTTACTGCCTTCTTTCCCTCTGCCTGCTTAATGCTTTCCAGAATATCGGGATAGATGGTTCCCTGAGCCAAGAAATCTACGCCCTCAAGCCGTCGAGCTTCGTCTGCAAACACATTGATAAATTCCTTGCCGATGATCTTTCTCTTGCTTTCGGGGTCGGAAACGCCTGCCAGCAGATTGAGAAAACGGTCGGTCGCATCC
>JAZORA010000126.1:0-4236 GCA_045656365.1 Eubacteriales bacterium
ACTTAGGATACATCTCACGCAGACGAGCGCATAAAATCATTGCTACGGATTCTACGTCCAATACGTCGTCCTTGATAGCGCCCGTGATCGCCAGATTCTCGCCAACCAGCGGATCATCAAACTTTGGCCAAAGAACTCCCGGCATATCCATCAGAAGAAGTCCGATGTTCGTGGATACCCATTGCTTATCTAAGGTCACACCGGGGCGATTTTCAACCTTTGCTTTTTTGTTACCGCAGAGCTTATTGATGAGGGAGGACTTTCCTACGTTGGGGATACCGACAACCATAGCCTTTAAGGCGCGACCGGACATTCCTTTTTCTTCGTAGCGCTCAAGCTTTTTCTCGCAAACAGAGCGAATTGCCGGCATAATTTGAGAAAGCCCCGCACCGCTGACACAATCGGTTTCAATGCATACGGTTTGTTCGTCTGTCAGTTGCTTTGCCCAGGCACGTGTAAGATTCGGATCCGCCAAGGAAGACTTGTTCAGTAAAACAATGGTGGGCTTGCCAGCGCAAAGCTTGGATATTTCGGGATTTCGTGAGCTATAAGGAATTCTTGCGTCCAGCAATTCGATGACAGCGTCCACGTTCTTTAAATTTTCGGTAATCAGTCTCCGTGTCCGAGCCATGTGACCGGGAAACCATTGAATGTTCTGCGACGGCATGAATTCCTCCTTTTCTGATCTTAAATCTTAAAAATCAAATAAATTTAATCAACACTGCCAAATCTGGAGATCGGTGTCAATCTGAACAAAACCTTGCCAAGAACACGACGCTCGTCCACAAGTCCAATATCGGGATGTCTGCTATCCTTGGAATGGTTACGATTGTCTCCCATAACAAACAGCTGTCCCTCGCCTACATGGTACGTTTCGGACGATTGATATAACGGAACATCCACATACTTGATATAATCCTCAATCAACTCTGTTTTGTTTCCGTTGATATCGGTAACTGTTACCTTCATTCCTCCCGAGACATACTCAATGTGAACGGTTTCTCCTGCCGTGGCAATCACACGCTTAACCACAGGCTCATTGAGTCTGCCCGTTTGATGGAATACGATCACGTCGCCTTCATCAGGGGTATAAAATAGATTGGAAACGACAAGCGCCTCACGATTAAACAACGTATCCTCCATAGACTCTCCGGTAACCGAACAAATGCGGAATACGAAAGAGAAAAGAAGAATCACAATGCTGATTGCTACAACAAAAATTTCGATATAATCCAAAAGCTCGGTAGCAAGCTTAGATTTCTTGGGAGATGGTTCGACCACCGACTTTGAAATCCCTTCCTCTGGCAAATCGTCTTTTGCTTCGATTTGTTCCTCTTCAGGAATTCCGTTGCTTTCGTTGGTATCGAGCGGATCAAATTGGTTGAAATCGGACATGATGTTCCTTTCCGATCCCAAATTGGAATCAATTTATTTTTGAATGAATCGCTCCATCAAAGTATATCCGTTGGGAATATAAAGTCCTGTTTCTTCTGCCGTGGCTTCGTCAAAGTGTTCCACGCCCTGCAGGTCTTCCTCCGAGGAATAGATCAAGAAGGGAACAGGAGTGATGGTGTGGGTTCTCATACGAATGGGCGTGGGATGATCGGGGAGGATCATCACCTTAAAGGACTCGCCCGTGCTATTCAAATAGTCAAAAACGGGAGCAAGGATTTTTTCATCAATCAACTCGATCGACTTAACCTTGTTCTCAAGTTCTGCTCGGTGACCACACTCATCGGGACCTTCTACGTGAATGTAAACAAGCTCCACACCGCGACGGAATGCATCAATAGCAGCATTTGCCTTACCATCGTAATTCGTATGTACATTGCCCGTTGCGCCTTCTACGTCGATGGATTCCATCTCAGCACAAAGTCCGATTCCCTTGATCAGGTCAACGGCAGAAATGACGGCAGCATTCAATCCCCACTTTTCTTTGAAGGAGGGCAGTTGAGGCTTTTTACCGGGACTCCAGAGCCATGCAGAGTTGGCGGGCTTCAGTCCACGTGCCTTACGGGCAAGGTTGACAGGATGGTTCTTCAGAATCTCATAGCTATCCTTCATCAGCTTCAAAAACTCTTCGCCACCGTCCTCGACCTTGGGGAGATAGTCCCCGATTCGTTTGCCGAGAATATCGTGAGGACGCATAAAATTATAGCGATCGTTTCCGTTCTTCCAGATCAAGCAATGACGATAGCTGACACCGGTATAAAACTTTCTGAAATCATTTCCAAGCTTTTCCTCCAAAGCCTTGATCAACTGATCGGCTTCTTCGGTGGAAATCTCATCCGCACTATGGTCAAGAATGATTCGATCCTCATAACGCTCCTCGTCCTCGGAAAGGGTTACCACGTTACAACGGTAAGCCGTTTCATCAGGAAGCATCTCGATTCCCATACTTACCGCCTCAAGAGGGGAACGCCCCTTAGAATAAACCTTGGGATCAAAAGAAAGAATCGCCATGTTTGCCGTATCGCTTTCAGGTACCATACCTTCAGGTACGTTGGAGACCATGCCGACCAACGAACGAGACGCAAGGGAATCCATACGATTTTTTCTTGCAGCCTGCATAGGGGTGCGACCACCCAAAGCCTCGATGGGCTCGTCCGCCATACCGTCAGGAATTAAAACTAAATATTTCATAACATGAACCTCACATAAAAATATCAAATTTTATTATATCATAAACAGGAGATTTTTACAAGATATATTTTAATATATCTTAAAAAAATTCGAAGCAGGACACCCAATTATACAAAACAAGTGGCAGTGAATAACCTCACTGCCACTAAAAATATTAAAATAGAAATGATACTTACTGAAGGTTCTCGACGATCGACTTAGCCCATGCGACCAAATCGTTCTTTTCATCCTCAGTAACCTTTCCGCCCAAGAAAGGCAGACCGCCAAACTTGACGTACTTAACGTTCTCAAATACATTGGTGCCGGTTTCTTTCAAAACCTCAAGCAAACGTCCACCCAGCTTCTCGTCGCCATCAACCAGCAATGCAACGTTCTGAGCCTTTTTCTTGTTCAACTCACCGCAGAAGCGACGCAGAATATCATCGGGCTCACCCTTGCCGGAAACAGCCAGAATAACCAGTCTTTCATTTTCACAAGAATAAGCAGGGGGAATGATATCGATTGCATTATAGTTCTGAGAAAGATCAAATTCAGATTTGATGATCTCAGCAACAGCCTTCATTTTGCTTTTGCCGGAATAATAGAGAAACCGCATTTTCAGTGCCATTTTAAAAATCCTCCAAAGATAATATCGTAAACAAATTATAACAAAATATCATTGGAAAATCAATAGGTTTTAAGAATATTTTTGATTTATGGCGAAAACTTGACAGTTGGCAAGAATTATGATAGAATAATCAGTAGTAATTTAACCCTAACCCCTCCCCTTAATTATACAAAATTTGTCTTTTGTATAATTGGGTAACTGGCAGAAAATCGGTTAGAATTGGCCTTGCCGATGGCTATTCTCTGACCATTCCCTTGTTTTTTGTGATTTGAGAATACTTTTGCTTGGTCGCCTCGCCGCCACGCAAATGACGTTCTTTTTTATTTTGCTCGAGGATCATCTTTGCTTGATAATATAACGTGCGGTTTATCTTTTTTAAGTTTTGTGTGATATCCTTATGTACGGTGCTTTTACTGATTCCAAAATGTGTAGCCACAGCGCGGACCGTGGTTCGGTTTTCTACAAGATACGCCGCAAGAATCACGCACCGTTCCTTCCCTGACGAAATATACATCATAGCGTTGCCAACCTCTTCTTCCGTATTAATAATGGATTCGTTATTATCAATATATGATCGAGTGCGTTGCAATTATTATTTATAAAGGAATTTTATATGGCTAAGAAAGAAATTGAAAAATTTTCCGAATCCAATATTTTTGAGGGGATGTCCTCAATCTCCGCTTTGATCAAAGGCATCGAAGCCGAGATCAATGATCGGCGGATCCTACGCGTTTTATTTGATCAAACCAAGTCGAAATCCAAGTATGCTGAGCTTCGTTTTTTAAAATCGAAGGCAGACGCCTTGGGATTTACCATACAAGCGGTTGATCCTGATGTTTTAAACGAGATGACCATTGGAAATACCCATGGCGGTATTATTGCAGAATGCTCAGAACGCACGATTCCTTCGCTCAGCGCGGATTTGATTGAGGATCGCGGTGTTTATTTTATGCTGGAGGGTGTGGAGGATCCTTACAATTTTGGAT
>JAZORA010000127.1:0-4732 GCA_045656365.1 Eubacteriales bacterium
TGCCACGCCGAAGCTTTGCTTCGTTGGATGCCCTCATCTGTCTCTCGAACAGCTGAAGTACTGGACGGTCAAGATCGAAACCGAGCTGAAGCAGAACGGCAAGAAAAAGGTAACGATCCCCACGGTGTTTACCGCCGCTCCCGCCGTGCTCTCGGCATTTGAGAAGACCGAGTATGCCGCAAGATTGAAGGCGACGGGCGTGATCACCTCGTATATCTGTCCTCTCATGTATATGAACAATCCTCTTTGCAAGAAGATGCCCGTGATCACTTCTTCCAACAAGCTTCGCACCTATACCAGCGCCAGATATTATACCGACGCGGAAATTCTTACGACCATTACAGGAGGTAACAAGTGATGAAACAATTTCAGGGAAGAGTCATCACGCCCGGAGAGGTAACTGCCGAGGCGGTTGTCACCACCGAGGGCTTTAATACGCTTGCGTCCTTCCAGATGGCGTTGCAGTTTGGCGACAAGGAAGTGAAGTGCGGAGATCAGAGCAACAAGGAGCTTTATGGAAAGCCCTTGCTTGGTAAGGCGCTTTGTCTGCCTCAGACCATCGGCTCGACCACGGGCGGTCTCGTGCTTTATTGCGCTTGCGCCATGGAGAAGAATCCCGCATGTATGCTCTTTGCCAATCATATTGACTCTCTTGCGGCGGCAGGTGCAGTCCTTGCCGAGGTTTGGGTGGACGGTGTAACCATGCCCGTTGTTGATTCGCTGGGAGAAGAGTTTTTGAATTACGTAAAGGACGGCATGACGATCACCGTAAAGGCGGACGGTGTGGTTGAGGTTGAATAATATTAGGAGATTGTTGTGAGAAAAATTAAAATTGTTGCAGACTCATCTTGCGATCTTTTTGGGCTGAAGCAGGTGGAGTTTGCTTCCGCCCCCATGAAGATCATTACCGACGAGAAGGAATTTTTGGACGATCCAACCCTTGACGTAGACGCAATGGTTACTTATTTCGACCAATACAAGGGAAAATCCAAATCCTCCTGTCCCAATACGGGGGATTGGCTGAGTGCCTTTGGAGACGCAGATGAAATCTTTTGCGTGACCATCACCAGCGGACTTTCCGGCAGCTACAATTCCGCCTCGGCGGCAAAGCAGATTTATGAGGGAGATCACGAGGGAAGAAAAGTATTCGTGATTGATACCCTTTCTGCGGGACCGGAGGTTACCTTGGTAATTGAGGAATTGGAGACTTGTATTGCGCGTGGAATGTCGTTTGAGGAGATTTGTACCCATATCACCGCGTATCTGAAGAAAACCGGACTGGTCTTTATGCTGAAATCGCTGAAGACCTTTGCCAACAACGGCAGAGTTTCGCCCATTGTAGCGAGACTGGTCGGTATTGCGGGGATCTGTATCGTCGGAAAGGCGAGTGACGAGGGAACTCTTGAGCCAAAGCATAAATGCAGAGGGGAACAGCGCTCGTTGGAAGCAATGGTAAGCGATCTGGAAGCCGAGGGCTTTTGCTCGGGAAAGATCAGCATCGGTCATTGTCGGAATGAATCTGCCGCGAAGCAGCTTGGCAAAATGATTCTTGCCAAATTTAAGGACGCGCAGATTGAAATTCATTCTTTGAGAGGACTGTGTAGCTTTTACGCAGAAAAAGGCGGGCTGCTGGTCGGATTTGAAAAAGCATAAAAATGCGGCGTATCTCGCAGGAGATACGCCGCATTTTTATTCAGTTCCGTTAAAACGTTTCAATGGATTTATTCAGGAATGCTTGGGTCAGGGGAGACTTGGGACGGTCAAAGACCTCCTCCGGTGTGCCTCTTTCCTCGATGACTCCGTTTGCCATGAAGATAACCTCGTCGGATACGTTCTTGGCAAATTCCATCTCGTGGGTTACCACGATCATGGTGGAATCCGCCGATTTCAGGTCGCGAATGACACGCAAAACCTCGCCCGTCAGCTCGGGGTCAAGAGCACTGGTAGGTTCGTCAAAGCAAAGAATGTCGGGGGAGAGCGCCAAGGCGCGGGCAATGGCGACACGCTGCTGCTGACCGCCCGAAAGCTCACAGGGATATGCCTTTGCCTTTTCTTTTAATCCAACCTTTCCGAGAAGCTCCCACGCATGGGCAGTGATTTCCTCGACCTTTTCCTTTTGCTCTGCTTTGGAAAGCTTTTGCTCCTTCAGGCGCAGGATGGGGGCTAAGGTAATGTTATCAAGAACGTTGTATTGTGGGAACAGGTTAAAGGATTGGAATACGAGTCCGAAGTGAAGTCGGCGCTGACGAATCTCGTCATCCTTGATCACGTTGGCGTGAAACGCCTCGGCGTCAAAAATCTCTTGACCGTCGATCCACATCTTTCCCGTATCGGGGGTCTCCAAAAAGTTCAGACAACGGAGCAGGGTAGTCTTACCGCTTCCCGATGATCCGATGATCGACAGGACCTTTCCTTTTTCGAGGGAGAAATCAATTCCCTTGAGAACCTCAACTCGTCCAAAGCTTTTGGTGATATTTGAAACTTCCAATAAAGCCATAATTGATCTCCTTTACGCTTTGTAATAGTCGAGCTTCTTTTCGAAATAGCCGAAGAGAAGAGTCAGTAAGCCAACGAAAATCAGATAGAAAACTGCCGTATAGAAGAGAGGCCACATTAAGCCGTAAGCGGCAAAGTTCTGAGCCGCCTGAATGATCTCAACGATCATAATAACACGCGCAAGCGCCGTGTCCTTAACTAACGTGATGACCTCGTTTGACATGGGGGCAAGAATTCTCTTGACGACCTGCATTAAGACAACCTTGAAGAAGACCTGCGATTTGGTCATGCCAAGCACTTGTCCTGCTTCATACTGTCCCTTGGAAATGCTTTCGATTCCTCCACGGTAGATCTCGGAAAAATAACAAGCGTAGTTTATAACAAACGCGGCGATGACCGAAGCGAATCTGGAGACGAGGGGCGTTCCAAGCAAAAAACCGGGGACGTAAAATACAATAATAATTTGAAGCATGAGCGGCACGCCACGGATAATCCAGACAAATATTTTCGTGATAAAAGAGAGTGGCTTAAATTTGGACATGGAGCAAAATGCAATCAACAAACCTAAAGGAAGCGCTAACACGAGCGTTAGCGCAAAGATCAGGCAGGTTTGTTGCAGTCCGCTTAAAAGCTTAAGAGTGACTTCCCAAAAACCCATATTGAATATCCTTTATAAAAATAAAAAGTATTGAAACGCGATTTGATCCAATGGATTCGATCGAATCCATTGGATCAATCATTCATGTTTTTTGAAAGAGAATTACTCGATGGTTTCGGTGATCTTGAGAACGTTTTCGAAGCCATACTTTTCTGCAAGCTTCATCAGAGTGCCGTCATCGTTCAGCTGCTTGATCGCATCATTTACCTTAGCGGTCAGCTCGCTTCCTTTCTTGAAGCCAACTGCGTAGATCTCGGACTCAAGCTCGATTGCCTCGACGATGGAAAGATCTGCATAGTCACCCTTGCCGCACAGATTTTGAGCGAGAAGAATGTCAACAACGATGAAATCAACAGCGCCGGACTTCAGCTCAGGGAATGCCTTGATCTGAGAGGTTGCCTTTGCTACCTTTGCTTCGTCGGTTGCTTCCTTTGCGTAAGCCTCACCGGCACTTCCGCCTTCAACACAAGCGGTCTTACCTGCCAGGGATTCCTCGGAGGTGTACTGAGCGAGGTTCTCGGTCTTTACAACGATACACTGCTGATTGAGCATGTAACCGTAAGAGAAATCAACCAGATCGCTTCTCTTAACGCCATTGTCGCTGGAGTTAGCGGTGAAACCGTTCCAGATGCAGTCGATTGCGCCGGAATTCAGCTCGTTATACTTCTGCTCCCAGTCGATTTCCTGGAACTCGACCTTCATGCCAATGATTTCGCCCACAGCCTGTGCAAATTCGGTTTCAAATCCGGTCCAGTTACCGTTCTCGTCAAGCTCATTCATGTTTTCAAAAATTGTTACGCCGCAAATAAGGGTGTCGTCCTTTTTATTACAGCTGACGAGCAGGGTGAGGCACATAATAGCGACCAGTGCCAAGCTAATAATCTTCTTCATAAAAACCTCCTGACCGTTGAACGGTCAATTTATTAAAATATTTGCAGGGTGTTTTAACGCTTTACCTTGCTAAAGCATTAATATGTTATCATAGTTTTCAGAAATTGTCAAGGGGTTTTCTAATATTTATTAAAAAAATATTTTATAAAATACTTTGTCGTATTTTTACATCGAAAATTTTCCTCAAAATTCCTTTTTCTCTTGCAAAGACGAGAAGAGTATGGTATAATTAAATTGTTACCATAACTTTTGTTTTAGAGAGGTGTACTTATGGATTATCAGGTAAAATATCAGCACTGGCTAAAGAACGCAGATAAAGCAACCAAGGCGGAGCTCGGGGCAATTGCCGACAACGATCAGGAGATCAAGGAACGCTTTTTCTGCGACCTTGCCTTCGGTACAGCTGGTCTGCGCGGTGTGATCGGCGCGGGAACCAACCGTATGAATAAATATATCGTAAGAAAGACCACACAGGGCTATGCCGAATATATCAAGAAGCAGGGAGCCGATGCTTGCCGCCGCGGTATTGTGATCGCTCATGATAACCGCCGCTTCAGCGTGGAGTTCGCTAAGGAGACCGCCGGTGTTCTGGCGGCAAACGGAATCAAGGCATATTTGTTTGATTCCTTGCGCCCCACCCCCGAGCTTTCCTTCTCGGTTCGTGAGCTTGGAACCTTTGGTGGCGTT
>JAZORA010000128.1:0-3600 GCA_045656365.1 Eubacteriales bacterium
ACCAGACCCAAGCCGACAAACTGCATAACAGCCGCTACGGTGAAGAGGATCGCAACCAGGGTGCGAAGCTCGATGGCGAACTCCCAAGGAAGCAGGGTAACGTCAATATATGCTGCGCCCGTGTCGGGATCGATGGCGTTGTTCTTGTAACCCATGCTCTGCATGATGATCAAGGCGACGGCAGGACCGATGCCCTGAGCCAGCTTACGGAAGATGAAGTGAAGCGAATAAACGACGCCTTCCTCTCTCTTGCCCGTTTTCCACTCGTTGTAGTCGATGGCGTCTCCCATCATTGCCCAGGATACGGTAGAATAGATACCAAGACCCAAGCTGTAAACGAGCTGGCAGATGATGTAAATCAAAAGGTCAAGATTCGTATTGTCGGGGGTGATAATAAAGAGTCCGAGACCGCCGATGATCGAGCAGATCGCGCCGATGACGGAAAGCTCCTTTTTACCGTATTTTACGACCATCTTACGTGCCAGAGGTGTGAAGAGGAGGATCGGGATCATGGCAAAGAGCTGAACGATACCCGAAATTTCGGTATTCTTAAAGTAGATCTGGAAGGTAACCGAAACGGCGGTTGCCGCACCTTGCATACCGATAAACATACCCATAGCGGCAAGGGTTGCGCCCACGGCGGGACGGTTTCTCATAAAGTTGCCAAGCGCCTTCCAAACGTTGAACTTGGGCTGATCCTCGTTGCACTTTGTGTCGGTATCCACACGGATTTCAGTGTTTTTGATCATGAACTGGAAGCAGATAAATCCAAGCACGCCCATCACGAGAGCGGCGATGAATACCATGTTTCCGTTGAGGGATTCGTCCTCGTTATAAATGAGGAAGGGAAGGATTACCATGGGAAGCATATTGCCGACCATAGAGCCGATGGATCTCCAAGCGGAAAGAGAAGCGCGGTCAGCGGGCTCTTTGGAGATCAGGGAGAGAAGGGAGCCGTAGGGAACGTTTGCAATGGTGTAGAAGGCATCCCAAACCACGTAACCCGCGATAAAGATAATAAACTTAGCCCAAACGGGTGCGCCCGGGAAGGGAAGGAAGCAGCATGCGCCGCCCACGATCAAGCCGATCGAGCCAATGAATATGTACTGTAAAAACTTGTTTCTCTTTTTGTAAGCGCGCTTGTCTGCGTCAATCATCGAGCCGATCAGCGGGTCGTTGATGGCGTCCCAAACCTGAACGATGACGAGAAGGAGAGAGTACCACGCACTCATACCCATGACCTGCGTCCAGAACAAAGCCATCGTTCCCTTGAGGGCAAAGCTCATGTTACAGCCAAGGTCTCCTGCCGCATACGCAACGCTGTCGCGTATGCCAAATTTTCGGTGTCCGTTTTCATCCAAAAGCTTTTCTTTTTTCATAAAATCCTCCGTTTTTTAGTTTTTTTGAAAGCTAAAGAAAATGCGCGAACCTTGATAGCATTATACAAATATTATACTATAAAACAGGAGAAAGTCAAGTCACTTTGACTAAAAAATAAATATAGGAAAAGGAATAAAAAGAAGAGAAAAAAGGGAAAGAAAGGAAGCGGAGAAAAAGAAAGGAAAATACCCGTTTTTCAGCACGTTTCCTTTTTCGATGAAAGATTTGAGGAGAGAGATTCTTTTGGCGAATGACCAAAAAAGGCGGTGTAGTTTCGATAAAAGGTGGTGTAATCCGAGAAGCCGCAGCACTCCGAGACTCGGGCAGGCTTCTCACCCGTTGAGAGCAATTTTTGCGCCATCAGCAATCGCTTTTCGAGAATATATTTTTTAGGCGTGCTGTGGAGATCCTTTTTAAATAAACGGAAGAGATAGCTTTCACTGACGAAAAGGTGATTTGCGATCTCCTCAATTCCCGTGATGGTCGAGAGATGATCGTTGATGTACTGAAGCGCTCCCGAGATCAAGGGAGAGATGCGATCGCTTTCCTTGGAAAAGGCATGGGGGAAGCTATACAGATTGTAAAACAGCTCGGACAGAAGATGGGAGAGAAGGCGCAAGAACATATCGTTTGCACAGATCTGACGGTAAACGTCGCATTTCTCAAAGATGTCCTTCGCAAGAGGATTGTCCTCAAGGTTAATGATCTCCACCGGATCGGGGATCAGCTCGAGACCCTCCACACGATGCTTTTCGCCGTCAAACAGAATGTTGATGCGCTCATACCGTGAGGTGGAGTCGATCTGAATAAAATGGTATCGGCCGGGACGGATCAGGATCAGATCCCCCTTCTTCAGCTTGTATTTTCTGTCCTCGATCACGTGGGTGGCATCGCCGTCCAAAAAGTAAAGGAGCTCGTAGGCGTTATGGATGTGCATGGAATAGGTGTTGGGGGGAAGATTTTCTGAAATTTTGTGCCGAAATACGATCTCGGAGGGTTGAAAAATATAATCGTTTGCCATAAAGTTCACCTTCTGCATTTTTTACGATTTATTATAACATATTTGTTCACTTTTTGCAATACAAAATGTAGATTTTGCTATTTACTTTTCAAAAAAATTCATTTATAATGAAGATGTAAATATTAGATTGACCAATCCAATCTAAAAAAATAAGGAGATATGGCTATGAAAAAATTAAACCTTGCGATCATCGGTCAGGGACGAAGTGGAAAGGATATCCACGGATCGTATTACCGCAGCGATGCCAACGATCTTTACAACGTAAAATACGTAGTGGATGCGGATGAGTTCCGCAGAAGCGTGGCGGAGGAGATTTTCCCCGGATGCCGTACCTTTGCCAGCTACGAGGAGCTGTACGCTCTTGATGATATCGATCTGGTGGTTAACGCAACTTATTCGGAAATGCACTATCCGATCACGAAGGATCTTCTTTTGCACGGAATGAACGTTCTGGTGGAGAAGCCCTTTGGTCGTACGCGCTTCGAGTGTGACGAGCTGATGAAGATCGCCAAGGAAAAGGGAGTGACTCTCGCGGTATTCCACCAGAGCCTTTTGACGCCCTTCTATCTGTTTGCGCTTGATACCATCAAATCGGGCAAGTTGGGTGACGTGAAGCAGATCAGCATCCGCTACAACGGTCTGTCCCGTCGTTGGGACTGGCAGACCCTTCAGAAGAAGTGTGCGGGAAGCACGTACAACACGGGACCTCACCCCATCGGCATGGGACTTGGATTCCTGGATTTTGACAAGCATACCAAGGTGATTTACAGTAAGCTTGATGCGGTTCTGACCAGCGGAGACTCGGATGACTACGCAAAGATTCTGATGTCCGCTCCCGGTAAGCCTCTCATTGATATCGAGATCTCCTCGATCGACGCTTATTGCGATTATACCGTAAAGATTCAGGGTAGCAAGGGAACGTTTAAGGCAAAGCCCAAGATGTATGATATGACCTACATTGTGGACGGCGAGAATCCCGAGCGTCCTGTGATTGAGGAATTCTTGAAGGATGAAAACGGAAATCCGCTCTACTGCTCCGAGCAGCTCGTTAAGCACGAAGAGAGCGAAAAGTTCAGCGGTACTGCCTTTGACGTGGGAACGTCGGAGTTCTATCGCGATCTCTATTTTAAGATCACAGAGGGCAAGGAAATGCGCGTAACCCCCGAAATGGCGGCACACGTTATTTCCATTATCGAGAC
>JAZORA010000129.1:0-13245 GCA_045656365.1 Eubacteriales bacterium
CCGCCAGATGGATTCCCTCCACCACGGTCTCGTAAAGCTCCCACGAAAGGAGAGACAGTATGGTGTGAAAGACGATCGACAGAAGAAGCAGAATGGGAAGCGCCCCCAAGGAATTGCGGATATCCGCCCGACTCAGGTTCATGTGAATCGCCACACAGAGAGCCACAAGGAAAAAGATCACACCGCCCCATCCCTCACCGAGAGCGGCAAGGACGATTCCGAGCATCCCCCAAAAGGCTTCAAAAAACGTCACGCCCCATTCTGCGGAAACACCGCCCGAAAGAGTTGCGGACAGATCGGACAAGCAATGCTCCACGTCCGATGCCGAATCGGGAAGCAGAAGAAAGAGCATTCCCCAAAGGAAGAGCGTTCCCACAAAAATGGGAGCCGTACCGATAAAGTAGTTTCCTACCACCTGATACAGATTCTTTTTATTATAAGAATGATTGACGTAGCCCAGCGTACCCGTTGAACGGTCAATGGTGAAAAGCTTCATTTCACGAATCTTGTGTCCGAACAGAAGACACCCAAGGGCGTGGCTCAGCTCGTGAATGGGCGTTCCGATGAGTCCCGTAGCGTAGCAAACGCCCCGATTGTAGTTGAAGAGCTTATAAAACAGTTGGTTGAGAAGAAAGATCAAAAAGCCAACCAGCCATACGATACCCACAAAAAACAAAAGATCTGCCAGAATATTGCCAACAACGATCTCCACGGTCACACCTCCTTTTTTCTTTATCTGTATTGTACCATAAGTTCCCCTCGATGTCAAGTACGGGGAAATATCCGCCGTAAGTCGTTTAATTTTTTGACGATCCGCGCCCGAAGACCACCGGCTACGCATAAGTGCGCCGTATATTGGACTGCCAAGCCATGCATTTATTACGTATACTCACCAAGCGGGTTTAACCCACGCCTTCCTCCGGGAGGAAGGGGGACCACGAAGTGGTGGAAGGAGCCTGCGTAACTTTGGACTTAAACATGCTTTTGTTTTTACGCACTCTCCCTCAGTCGCCTTCGGCGCCAGCTCCCTCCCGGAGGGAGCCTTTGACACAAGAACATTCTACGTTGACTTTTTATTCGTTTTTCACTCATCGGCATAGCCTACATAGAACCCCGCCACGATCGCGTGGTTTTCGTCTTACAAAAAAATAACGGCACCCCGTGGGGTGCCGTTATGATTTTTAATTAATATCTCTTGGTTACGTCAGCCGAGGCTTTGTTGAACTCATCGGGCTCGAGCTCGGGATAAGGAGAAACAACCTCATCCTCGGGAGCTTCGGTGGCGGCAGCCTCGGTGGTCTCTGCGGAGGTCTCTTCAGGCTCTCCGGCAGGTTCCTTTGCGCATGCGCAAACGGCAATCGCTACAACAAGAAGCAATGCCAAAAGAAGTGCAAGACTCTTTTTCATAATCATATTCCTTTCTTAAATCGATTGAGAGTAGATTAACTTGGCAGATTATTTGCCGTAAGCCTCGGCAATTGCCTCAACCTTAGACAGCTGATCATCGGACAGACCGTTCTCGTAGTCGAGAGTAGCAGCAAGTGCGAGACCTGCAGCGCTTCTTGCGTGGAAGCCGCTATCGTAATCGCCTTCAATCAACATGGTGGTGTCGTCGTTGAAGGTAATGATCATGTATGCTCTTCCTGCCAGCGTTACGTTGTACTGCTCAGCAGCGATTGCTGCGGAATCTGCGTTAAATACATACAGTCCCTCGTAGCCGGGCTCGTAAACAGCGGAGCCTGCCGCCTTCTGAACGCCGGTGGAGTCAACCTTAGGACCTGCAGCTGCTTCTGCTCTGCTCAGGGTAGAAGCGTCAAGGTAAATTACGCCGTACTCGATGCCCTTAATACCGCCGTCGGTCTTCAGCTTAGCCAGCTTGTCGTAGGAAGCCTTACCGATGGAGGTCATCCAACGGATCGCGGTGGTCTCACCCGTGGTCAGCGCTGCGCCGTCCAGGGTATCCAGATCCGCGGTGTAAATGTCGATTACGCTGGTGTCTGCGGTTACGTCGATGAAGTTGGACTTCACAACAACACCGTCAACCACTGCGAAGAGGAAGGTACCCTCGTAGTAGGGGGTCAGGTCGAGCTGACCTGCGGACTCGATGGAAACAGCCTCACCGTTGATGGTCAGGTCATAGGTCTCCTTCTCGATCATGGTAACCGTCAGGTTATCGATGGTTACGCGGTTACCGTGCTGGATCTTCATGATGGCATTGTCGCCAAACAGAGCCTTTCCTTCATCGGAAGCAATGTACTCCTTATAAACGGTGGTCTGAGCTTCGTCAAACTTACCGAGGAGCTGGTAGTCGCCGTAGGCACCGGCAGCTGCGTCCCAGGTAGCAACGGAAAGGGTAGCGCCCTCCTCGGGAAGGAATACGCTCTTCATCTTATACTTGGTTTCCTGATTGCCGGAATAAGACACCTCATCACCCGTCTCGTTGATCGTCCAAGTACCCGTTGAGTTTCTCACCGCAGTACGGGATACCGCGCCGTTGTAAGCGAGGGTCATCAGGGTGTTCTTATCAGCTTGCTGAACAATCGAATCTGCAGAAAAGCCAAACATTCTTGCGTCAACGTCCGAATTGTCAGGCTGCTTTCCTAACGCATGGAATACATACTCACATTCAACGATAAAGCCCTGCTCGGAGATCTTAGAATCCGAAGCAAGCTTTACCACAAAATTGCTTTGCCCCGATAAGGTTCCGCCAAAGCTACTGTTATTTGAGGGAATGTAAATATCCAGCGCGCCGTCAACGATGGACGCTTCCATGGGAGCCGCCTCACTACCGCCGTAGATGTAGCGAGTGTCGCGAAGCGTGTTCTTGCCGAAGATCTTCTTGATCAGCTCTTCGCCGGTCAGGGAAGCATACTCTTCGTTGCTGAAGTCGTCCTCAAAGAGAGGCTCAGTCTGACCTGCAGCCATTACAGAGGGGATCAGCATTGCCATGGTCGTAAGAACCATTGCCAATGCCAAAAGGGTGGATAACAGTTTTTTCATAAAAGTTTTCCTTTCAGTTGTTACTGAATTCCTTTCTGAATATTTTTTGCGACGATTCGCCGCCAATCAGCAGGCGCGCGTCCGTCACATTCGTATAAGTCATTATAACATAAAACAAAATAATTGACAATCCATTTTTCGCGCATTTTTGGCTGTTTTTATTAAATTTTAACTAAGAAAATTTTGTTTTTCGCTCATTTATCTTTTTGATTTTTTGTCAGGAAGATAGTCCACAAATCTCTCGCCGTTTTTTTGGTCATTTTGACGAAACCGTTGGCTTTTTCTTCCTTTTACCAAAGGTAAAATTTTGCCGAAATCGGTTATGAGTTAGAAAAATCCGTTTGTCTCGGCGGGGTGTTGAGGGCGACGACCCGTAAACCAATTTCACCATAAGCCTCCCTCCGAGAGGGAGGTGCCGGGCCTGCGAGGCGGAAGGAGCCTGCGTAGTTTTCATTTTTTCCTTGTTTCATTGCAACTGCTTTCTTAAAAATTCGCGCTCTCCCTCCGTCGCTTCGCGACAGCTCCCTCCGGGAGGGAGCCTTTGCCAAAAGTATTTTGCACCAACGATTAAAAAACGCGCAGCCGTGAAAAATTCACGGCTGCGCCCGATTCGTCCTTCGCCGTCAGGCGATGACTTAATATTTCTTTGTAAAGGTAGGCGTGTAATACTCGATGGTAGACGCGCCCTTGAAGGGGAACTTCATGATCTCGGTCTTACCGTCCGCAACCAGGCACTTGCCGCCCGTTCCGTTGGGATCGCCGATCTTCTCTACCAAATACTTATTGGCAGTGATAGCGGACGAGGACATGTAACCATACGCCACTCCCGAAATTCTCTTCTCAAAGCTGGGCTGAGAGGTAGACCAGAGCGTATAGGTGGGATTTGCCTGATCGCTAAGAAGGTTGACAAGTCCGCCCGCTCCATGGTGAGGAACCTGAAGAATGTCGCACTTCAGCGCGCCGAGGTACATCGTAGCAACTTCATTAGAAGTCCAGTCCTCCGCATCTCCCGTAAAGAGGACGATCTGTCCCTCGATGTAAGCGCGGAAGATCAAAGAGTCGTTGTTACCCTGGGTCAGGCTCGGCGCTGTGAGCTCTGCCGTATACAGGAACTCAAGAACCACGTCGCAGAAGGTCATGATCTGTCCCGCGTGAGGCTTCACGAGCTTCGAATCGGGGAACAGAGTCTTAATCATCTGAGGAAGCTGCTCCTCAATGTAAGAGGAATATCCCTTGCTGTACATCGACGCGTCGGTGGTATTGGCGATAAAGTGCTCAATGGTCACTCTCTGTCCGTAGGTGGTCGAGAAGGACTGGAGCGCGCCAATGTGGTCGTCATGACAGTGGGTCAGAATCCACGCGGCAATCACGATCTTACCGTCACTTCTCTTGTTGTTGTCCTTCAGGAAATTGAAGAGTCCGTGCGCGTCGTGCTTATAGCCGCCGTCAATGATAATGTAGCGTCCGTCCTCCAGCGTCATAACGTAGGACAAGCCGGTTCCGTTTCCTGCCTCATAGGGCGTGGATTCGGTTGCCTGAGCAGCATAATCCAAAGACATGACTGCCAGGGTGTTGTCGGTTACCTTCGTATATTCGGGCTGATCCTCCGGCGCTACGTAAGCGCGGTTCTTCAGGGGATCGGCAATGACGGACAGCGATTTGTTACCGCCACGGTAGGTTACCTGAACCAGTCCGTCCTCCGCTACCAGGGTCGCGAAGCGATTGGTTCCGATCTTATTTTCCTGATCCAGGGTAAAGCCCTTGGATTTCAGCGTGTTCACGTAGTCCGCAAAGACGGTCTCGCTGGCGCCGGTGTAGTACATCTGCAAGCAGTTCGCGCCGCTGGCGTAGGTCTTCTTATAGGTTGCGCCCTGCGCCATGGGAACGTTGGCAACGCTATCGTGGTTCACGTCAACGAAGTCTCTGGGAAGCGTGAGGGTCAGGTTGGTATTCGATCCGCCCTTCTGCGCCTTAACAAGGGCAAAGAACTGGTTGATCGCCTTCTTCAGCATTTCGTCGCCGTGTCCGAAGATCACGATCTTGTTACCAACAACCTGGATGCACGCCTCGTTTACGCCAAAGGCGTTGATGGAGTTGGTGGACTCGGCGTAGCTGGTCATACCGAGAAGAATCTGGTATGCGTTCTTGTCGTACTTCTTAGAGTCGGTAGCGGCGGTGATCTCATGTCCCGTTGCGGTCTTGAACTGAGCCTTGAAGTCATCAATGATCAATTTCTCCGAGTCACCCGCACTCTTCGACGTGATCAGCTCGTACTTGAGCGTGCCGCCCGAAAGCAGATCGACAGAGGTCAGGTCGCCGCCAATGTAGACCTCACCCTCTTCTACCATCAGGAATCCCTCGCTGATCTTGGGCAGATAGTTTTGAATGAAATAGTCCACCGCCATGGGCAGGAAAATATTCTGATGGGCGTAAATAACGATGTTCGACTCGTTAAAACGAATCATAAACGCCTTTCCCTCGGGAAGCTCACTCTGCGCCGCGGAGGATTCCTCGCGGTTGGTCAGACCGATCAGGATCTCGGGCGTATCCGCGCTCTTGGTATCGGGCGTTGCCGTTACCTCGATCTCCTTCTCCTTCAGGACGTTCTGAAGGGTTACGAGCGCGTCGGAAATATGTACGTCCGACTTACTGGGACGGACAAGCTTGAACTCCAACAAATCATATCCTTCGGGAGCGGTCGATTGGGATTCGCTCTCGGTTTCCTCGGGGGTGTCATCGCTCGGCTTCTTTGCGCAGGCAAACAGACCAAACAGCATCAGAAGCACCAGCAAAAGAGAGACTACTCTTTTCATGTTTTTTCTCCTCTCAAAATTCTAAAAATCTTAAATCACAGATTCATATCATTTTAGCACAGATTCATGTATTTTTAAATTCGTTTTTTAAGCATTTTATTATTAAAACGCTTAAAAAGACTCAGTTTTTTACTTTTTTCCTTTACTTTTTCAAGAGAAAGTTTTTTCGTTATGTAAGAAGCAAGGTGATGCTTTGAACAAATTTCCCAAAATTCAAAGCGCTGTTTTGTTCAAAAGCAACAACGAAGAGTTACACCTCTCGGCTTCGCTGCCGAGGTTCCCGTTCACAGAGTAAAACCAAAATCAACGCTTCCGCGTCCTCAAGGAAAACGGTTGCCGAAAATTCCGCATAAAGCATCTCCAAGGCACGTGAAAGAGCGGCCTCGTCAACGCCCGTCACCCGAGCACACGCAGCTTGCTCCCGCACCGTATGAACCAGCGTGATCAGCTCCCTCCGATCACCGCGCGAAAGGATCTCCCGATATTTTACGTTGCGCACACGACTCTCGGGAATCCATTCCATGCGCTCGTCACGAAGCTCCTTTACCAAGGCTCCGATCTCCGCCGCCGAAAGCAGAGGGCGCATCAGGGCGCACAGATCGGGGTTTTTCAAGGGAACGTACAACACCGACTTCGCATCACGAAGCGGTGACAAAATGTAATACTCTGTCTCTTCGCCAATGGCTCCGAATCGCTCGACTCGTACGTCGGACACGACGCAAACGCCCTCGGCGCGATAACTCACAAGGTCACCGATTTGGAACATCACGCACCTCCCGTTCTTGGATCATGATCTTGATTTCTACATATTAATTATACCATAAAAATCGTTTGGTTTCCAAAGGAAAAATGAACAAAATTTCGGTCGGTTTCTTGGTTAAAAATTCCAATATCTCACCAAAAAACTCTCGTATGGGGAATCCCCAGCTCCTCACAGGCGGCGCACTCTCTGGACTGGCAGGTAAACAGCAGACATTGAATTCCCTGCTCTCGACAAAGTCTTTCCAAGAGAGAAAGCATCCGCTTCATGCGGCAGTCGTCCATTTGGCAAAGCGCCTCGTCCATCATCAAGGGAGGCAGCTCCCCGCGAAAGATCTGCTTGATCAGCGCCAAGCGAAGAGCAAGATACGCCGCATCCCTCGTTCCTCCGCTGAGAAGCTCGGTGTCGACGCGCAAGCCGTCCTCACCCACCAGCATGGGGGTCAAATCGTTGCCCGTATGAAGAGAGGTGTACCGTCCGTCGCTGAGATAGGAAACCATTGCCCCGGCATCTCGGCTCAGGGCGGGGGTCACGCTGCCGCTCATGGTCTCGGATGCGTGACGAATACCCTCCAGCGCCAGATTCAGCGCTTCAAAATACTCGTCGGCACGGGCGTACGCCTCCTCCAGTGCCGCGATACGGTCCGCAATCCGCGTAGGCGCTTCGGAATTGGCGCGCAAGGAGATCAGCTCCACCTGATCACGGCGGATCGTTGCCTGAAGAGACTCCCGCTGGGCAGTATAAAACCGTTGCTCGGTCTCTGCCCGACGAACCTGATCCTCGTTCATGGAAAGAAGCTCGGGGGTAATTTCCTCCCGCAGACTCGATTCATCGTACGCCTCAAGAAGTACGCGATCTCGCTCGATTCCCCGTGCCAACACCTGCGCCTTTCTCGTTAATTCTCCATCGGTTTTCAAAAATTCCGCAATACGATCCGCCTCAAAGCGAGCCGTTTCGGTGATGGAATCGGCTTGGGTTCGGTCGGCAAAGGGCGATCGTGCCAGAAGCGTATGAAGCTCCGAGGAAATTTCCTCTCGGATTTGCTTCACGCTTCCAAGCTCCGCAGTCACGCGCGCCATACGGTCCGAGAGACGCTGTTTCTCCCGCCATGCGACGTCACACGCCGACCAATAGGCGAGAAGATCCGCCTCCTCTTTTCCGTAGATTTTCGCCGTTTCCCGATTGTTTTTCGCTTTTATCGTTCCCAGCGCAATCAAAGTAATTCCAAAAATCAACGCAAACGAAGCGACAATTAAGCTCCAGATTACAAAGGAAATCGCAAAAAAGATTCCAAAAAACGCCACAGATATACCAAGCAAAGAGAATCCGCCGATTCGAGCGGACTTTGCACTCTTCCGATTGTTCCGCCACGCGGCACATTTGGCATCCAAGCCGCCCGATTCCTGAATCGTTCGTCCCACGTCTGCCATTTCCCCGTCAACAGCGCCCTCTTCCATCAGGCACTCCTGCTCTGCATACGCTACCTCAACTCGTTTTTCCGCCATCGCAAGACGGTCGGCAAGAGCACGGAGCTGTGCCGCGTCCGATTCGGTAGGCAAAATCTCGTCCCGAAGGGTTGCCCGACGGAACTCCTCGATCCGCTCGAGCGTTGCGCGGTATTCCGTCTCACTTTCCCGCAGGGTATCAAATCGCCGCAAAAGATCTCGCTTTGCCGCACCGCGCAAAACACCTTCAAGCTTTGTCAAGCGAGCGGAGGTCTCCTCCTCCTGTGCCCGATTTCGGTCAAGCTTTTCTTCAAGAGAAGCAATGCGACCGTGGGTCTCCTGCGCTCGCATGAGCGCCGTTTTTTCTGTCGAAAGACGTTCCGAAAGCTCGTAAAGCTTTCCGCCCTTCCCTGTTTTATGTCGGTACTGAACCCGAATTTTATCTAATTTTTCTTCAATTTTTCCAACATCGGTAGACTCATCCGCTGACGAAAGGAGGTTGCGAATGGCATCCGCCCCCTTTTTTCCGGACAAGGCTTCCACGCGCATCTGTCCGATGCCGCAGCTACTTTCAAAAATCTCACGAGGTACGCCGAGGAACGCCTCACCCGGCTCCATTCCGCCAAAGACCGCCGTGCCGTCCGACACGCGGTATACTGTCAGCCTTTCGCTTCCCGAACGACTTCCCTCAACAAAGATCCGCTCGATGGTATATTCCTCTCCCTCATGGAGAAGTCTCATGCTTCCCTTGGCGCAATGTCCCTGACGGCTGATCGACCGAGATCGTTCCTCCTGTCCCTTGCGGGGCAGACCGTACAGCATGAATTTGACAAAAAGCCAAATGGTGCTTTTTCCCGCCTCGTTCTCGCCCTCAAGCACGTTCAAGCCGTCCGACAGCGTGATCACACGATCCGCAAGACCGCCAAACTCCAAAATATTCAGCTCCAGAATTTTCACACTTCGCCCTCCTCATAAGGGATTCTTCTGCCGTCAATGGCGGCAAGTCCGATCTGCAGAGCCCTTGCCGCCGCACGACGAACCCCAGGATCCTCATCGATCAGCTTGGGATAAAGCTCCCGATAAAACGCACCGCGAAGACCTACGTCCTTTTCCAGAACCGAAACGTCGGCGGCGGGCAAGGAAAGATCCCGAAGCTCAATCGATGCAAACTGTTTTTCGATTTCCCCGATCTCTAAAGACCACTCGGCGATCTGCTCACGCTCCATCACACCCGTCAAAATCAGGCGCAAATGCGTTCCATCTGTCGGCGCGAAGCGTTCACAAAGCTCATGCAACGCCCGTCCCCATTCGGCGTGATCCCTAATCTCATCCAGATCCAACGTCTCGATCTCATAGCGTCTCTCCGAAAGAACCCGACGCGCGGCAGAGGGCGCTTCTCCCTCACGGAGGGTCACGATCCAAACACCGCCCTCGCCCGTCTCATCAAAGCTCCGCCCCTCGGGGAATCCGCAATATTTCACCATGGTTCCCTCGAAGGAATACTCCTCCTCGGTTCGATGGATATGACCGAGCGCAGCGTAATCCAGCGAAAGTCGCGCCAAGTCTCCCCGCGTCAAGGGGGCATAGCGTGACACGGGAGACGCCATGTCTCCGTGGGCGCACAACAAATGAAAATATCCATCCTCCCGCGGGATCTCGACTCCCATCAGGGGGGATTCATGAAGGGCATTCCCTACGAACGCGTAGCCGTAAACCTTGGTTTTCAACTCCTCCAGGTCAAAGCAAGAAAGCGTAGGTGAAGAAAAAACCTTCAAATTTTCAGGCAGACCCGCTCGACGGTAGATGCTTCCCTCCAAGTATGGGTCGTGATTGCCCGGAGAAACCACCACGGGAATCTTCGCCTCCCGAACCAGACGCACAAACAGCTCCGCCGTTTCGGGAGAGACGTATTTTCCGTCAAACACGTCACCAGAAAAAAGGATCAGGTCGCACCCTTCCTCCTCGGCGCAAGAAAAAATCCTCTTCAAAAGAGCCCTCTGCTCCTCCCGTCTCCGCTCCGAGGAAAGCACGTCGTCCCCGCAAAAAGCGCTGTCTAAATGTATATCTCCCGAATGAAGTAATTTCATATCGTCTCCTTTCAGATGAGCATTCGTCAAAAAGAGCTCGCCACAAATCATATCATCTTCATTATAACATAAAAAGATCCAAAAGACAAGAAACACTTTTTCGTTTTTTTCATATACTGTCGGTGCTACGTCCCACCGAAAATGAGATTTATTTAAGGAGGAATCGTCTTGCTGATCAATCTACCCTATCAACGTGAAAATGCCGTAGCATACGCAAAAAAATGGGCCCTTTCGCGCAACCCACTATTCTATGATTTTACGGGGCAGGGCGGAAATTGCACCAATTTCGTCTCTCAATGCCTGTTTGCGGGATGCGGCGTAATGAATTACACCCCCACCTTCGGTTGGTATTTCCGCTCTCCCACCGACCGCGCCCCCGCTTGGACGGGAGTAAACGAGCTTTACCGGTTTCTTTTAGGCGTGGAGGGATTTCCATCCGCCGAGGAACGGGTTGGACCGTATGCCACCGATGCCCGCATATCCCGTGCGGTTGAGATTGGCGACGTGATACAGCTTGCCAACGAGGAGGGACGCTTCTATCACACCCTGCTGATCTGCGGATTTACCGAAAACGATATTCTGGTCTGCGCCCAATCCGACGATGCGCTCGACCGTCCTCTTTCTACCTACGATTACGCCTCACTTCGCATCCTTCATATCGAGGGCGCCAAGGGGGAGTTTCCCTATGAGAGTCGATTCGATTCCCTTTTGAATGGAACGTCTCCGGTCGAAGCCCAAAGTGATATATTGTAAAAAGCAACACAAAAAAACGCGCCCTTGCTCATACAAGGTGCGCGTTTTGTTTTTTATAAAAGCTTGATAAGCTCTTCTACAGATTCCTCGCTCGTTGCCCAGCTCGTAGCCACACGAACCACCGTGTGACTTTCGTCAAGTCTCTCCCAAAAGCTGAAAATCACCTGTTTTTTCATTTCCTCCAGCTTTGTATTTTCCAACACGATAAAAATCTGGTTGGTGGTGGTCTCCATAAAGAATCGGTATCCTTTTTCCGCAAATGCCGCACGCACACGATCCGCCATGCGAATGGCGTGGGCACTGATCTCAAAATACAGACCGTCCTCAAAAAGAACGTCAAACTGGATTCCAAGAAGTCTGCCCTTAGCCAGAAGTGCCCCGTGCTGTTTTACGAGCGTCATGAACTGCTTCGGCGCATTTCCGTCGGGGAAAACCACCGCCTCGCCACAAAGCGCGCCCACCTTTGTACCGCCGATATAAAAGGCGTCACAAAGCCGTGCGATGTCGGGAAGGGTCACCTGACTGCCGCGGCTCACAAGACCGTAGCCAAGACGCGCGCCGTCAAGATAAAGCGGCAAGCCGTATGCGTGACAGATTTCCGAAATTTCGGTCAGATCCTCCAGTGAATACAGTGTTCCGTATTCGGTTGGATGAGACAGATATACCATACCGGGAAATACCATGTGATCCCGATTTTCATCCGAGAAAAAGTCCGAGAGATAGGCGCGAAGTCTCGAAGGAAGAATTCTTCCCTCCTCATGAGGAATGGGAAGCACCTTGTGTCCCGTTCGCTCGATCGCCCCCGCCTCGTGGGTTCCGATGTGACCGCTTGCCGCCGCCACAACGCCCTCGGTTCGTCCAAGGAAGGAATCAATCACGGTCAAATTGGTTTGGGTTCCGCCTGTCAGAAAAAACACGTCTGCCGAAGGGCACTCACACGCCACACGGATTCTCTCGCGTGCTCGCTCACAATAAAAATCCGCTCCGTAGCCCGACAAGGACTCCCGATTGGTTTTTGCCAAGCGCTCCAGAATCCGCTCGTGCGCTCCCTCCATGTAATCACTTTCAAAATAAAGCATGTTGCCTCCCATAAAGAAGAAGGGGGAACGCCATAAGACAGTTCCCCACACGGCTGATTTGCCGTACTCCTTCCATTCTATTTCCATTCAATAAAACCGTAGCTGTCGAGGATCTGAAAATATTTTGCCAAACGCTCGTAGGTGGGATGCGCCTTCTCTCCGAAGTGCTCCTCTACCGCTTCACCGATCGCAAGAATCGAGCGCTCTCCGTCCACAAGGGGCCAGACAAAGCTCCCCATCTCATCCAAATGAATATGAGATACCTTTGGCTTACGCAAAAGCTTTTGCGCCAAGCGATTGACAACGCCTCGGTTTTCCACGTGAAGCGTCACCTTCCCCTCCCCATCCGCATCCCAAGGGATTCTGGCGGGACGGCACGGGATCTTTTCCAGATAATTCGTCGAAATAATTTCTTTTTTCTTTGCCATGCTATGGTTTCCTCAAATCAGTTTTTCCGCTTTTTCCAAACCGAGAACTTGAGAAGGCTGAGCACAATCAAGGCGAGTACCACGAGGCTTCCGATGTCAAAGACGAAGGCAGGCAGTCCGAGCTTGCCCGAGAGATCGATGTAACTATCCAAGCCAAAGACCGCAAGAAGCGCCAGAAGGATTCCCACGAGTCCCTCGCCCGCGATCATACCCGAGCAGAAGAGAATACCGTCGTTGGTGATGTCCTTCTTCTTGTTCTCTTCCCATTTCATCTTATCAAATACCAGACGAACAAGTCCGCCGATCATAATACAAGCGTTCAGGTGCACGGGCAGATAAATACCGATGGCAAAGGGGAGAACGGGAATACCGATCAGCTCCACCACCACGGCGATCAGGGCGCCAATAATCACGAGATTCCAAGGAAGCGCGCCATCCATAACGCCTTCTACGATCAGCTTCATCAGCGTAGCCTGAGGAGCGGCAAGCTGTTCCGAGCCAAAGCCCCATGCACTATCCAACAGATAGAGCGTTCCGCCAATGGCAAGTGCCGAGGCTGCCACACCGATGATCTCACCAATCTGCTGCTTCTTGGGGGTCGCGCCAAGCAAATAGCCGGTTTTCAGGTCCTGAGAGGTGTCGCCCGAAATGGCGGCAACGATACAAATGATCGAGCCGATGGCGATGGCGGCGCTCATGCCTGCCGCACCCGAGGTACCCGTAAACTTAAGGATGAGGGTCGCAACAAGAAGCGTTGCGATCGCCATACCCGATACAGGATTGTTGCTGCTTCCCACGAGACCGACCATACGGGAAGAAACCGTCGCGAAGAAGAAGCCGAAAATTACGATGATGATCGCGCCGAGAAGCGATACGGGAA
>JAZORA010000130.1:0-4052 GCA_045656365.1 Eubacteriales bacterium
GCCATTGGTTTAACAATCCATGTAATTAGGCGTGGCTTGACGTGAGTTACCTTGAACAGACGGGCAATGCTCAGGGTTGCGTTGACGATCTCTGTAAAATACACGGTTACAATATAGCCCGTAATCCCCAGATTCGGAAGAAGAAGCCAAACGAGAATGACCGAGAGGAGCGCATCAACGATATTCACACCCATGCAGTAAACCTGTTCTCCCAATCCCTTCAATAGAGAATCTACCGACGTATCAAGGTACATCACAGGAACTAAAGGGGCGATCATCAGAATATATTTTCCCGCGTTTGTCGTGGGGTAAAGTACGTCGCTGAGCGCATAGGAAAAGAACATTAAAATGCCTGCGCTTCCAATGGAGAAGCACAGAACCGCTTGAAATACGCGATTTGTGATGCGTTCGATCCTTTCAAGGTCTTTTTGCGCGTGAGATTCAGCAATTTCGGGGACGAGGAGACCCGCAAAGGAGCTCGTCAGCGCGGAAGGAAAGAAAATGACGGGGAATACCATGCTTTGCACAATTCCGTAGGCGGCAAGGGAAATGTCTCGCGTACTACCGCTTCTCTCCAATCCCCAAGGAATTAGCATGTGCTCAATGGTGATAAGACCCGAGCGCACGTAAGCGCTGAAGGCGACGGGGAGCGCAGTATGAAGAATTCCGCTTGTAATCGCTTTTTCCTCATCATGGGAGAGCATTTTTTTGGCTTTTGCTCTTTTTTCGGTTAAATAGAGAAGGTATTGAACCAAAAAAGAAAAAATTTCGGCAAGTGCACCGCCTAAAACAACGGCAAGACAAGCGCTTTCCACGTCTTTTGTTTGAAGGCGGGATAGCAGTAAAATGCAGGCATAGATTTTTGCACCTTGACCCGCCACCATGACGATCGCATTTTTATATACACGGCGAACGGCGATGAAATAACCGCTGAATACCGAGCATAGCGCAATGGGAGGGAGGGTAAATGCCAAGACTCGCAAGGAGAGTACGGTTCGGGAATCTCTCAATAATGAATTGCCAACGAAAGACGAGGAGAAAAACAATAAAAATCCGCTCCCAACACTGAAAATCAAAGCGTAGATCACACACTTTCGAACGGTACAAAATACAGCGGATTTAGTATAATCGGCATCTGATTTTTCCGCACCTCCCATTGCCTCCGCTACGAGCTTTGTGGTAGCAAGTCCAATGCCTGAGGTCGCAACGGTAATGGCAAATCCGTAAACGGTAGAAATCAACGTAAAAAGCCCCATCGCCACCGCACCGATCTTATTGGAAATATAAACGTTAAAGCTTACCGAAACCGTTCGGATGAGTATGGATACGACGGTAATCATCAAACCGTTGATCAGGAATCTTTTGAATCGAGTCATGGCTATCCTTCCCAAAATGTTTTACGATAAAATATTATGTTTATGAACGCTTTTGTAGAAGCTATCATGAACGAGATTTGGGATTGTTTGGCAAAAAGCACGAACTGTAAGCATAAATTATTAAATAATTGTATGGGTTAACAAAAATACAAAAACATGAGAAACAATGGAAAAAATTTCTTGACAAGAGGGGAAAACCGTATTATTATATATAGTGCTATCAAAAAAAGACGATCATTTAAGAATTTTTGGAGGATGAAATGAAATACGTTTGTGCGTTGTGCGGATATATTTATAACCCGAAAAAAGGCGATCCCGAAAACGGTATTTTGGCGGGAACTGACTTTGAAGATGTTCCTGAAGAGTGGGTTTGCCCCCTTTGCGGTGCGATGAAGGAGGACTTTGAAGCGATTCCTCTGGACGAATATGATGATTCCGAATCGTAATGATTCCTTGCCCTTGTGAATGATCACAAGGGCTTTTTTGTTTGTTTTTGTCCGTGCTGATTTTCAAGCCTGCTTGGGGGAAATCTTCCTTGACAAAATGGTGAAAAAATGGTATACTAAATTATATATTTTTTATCAAAAAAGCGGACATGTCAAATCGGGGGTGTCTTATGAAAACAATGCTGGTAATCGATGGCAACAGTATTTTGAATCGTGCCTTTTATGGGATCAGACTTCTGACCAATAAAGACGGCTTGTATACCAATGCCGTTTACGGAATGGTAACAATAATATCCCGTCATTTGGAGTCGATTCGCCCTGACTATTGCGCGGTTGCATTTGACCTGAAGGCACCGACCTTTCGACATGAATTGTATGACGGATATAAAGCCAATCGAAAGGGAATGCCTGAGGAGCTGGCAATTCAGCTACCCTATGCCAAGGAATGTATGGCGGATATGGGGCTGACGGTGGTAACTTGTCAAGGCTACGAGGCGGATGATATTCTGGGAACATTGTCCGCAGAAATGTCGAAGCAGGATATCAAAACCTACGTGCTAACCGGTGACCGCGATTCACTTCAGTTGATTAATGATCGTGTTTCGGTTCTTTTGGCAAAAACAAAGGAAACTGTACTGTTTGACGAAAATGAATTCCGGACGCAGTACGGAATTGATCCGCGGTATTTTGTTGAGGTGAAGGCGTTGATGGGAGACTCCTCTGACAATATTCCGGGTGTTGCGGGAATCGGTGAGAAGACCGCACTTAAGCTGATCTCCGAATTTCAGACGGTTGAACGCTTGTATGACACGCTTGAAAATGCAAAGCTTTCGGATGGCGTAAAAAATAAGCTTCTCGTCGGTAAGGATATGGCTACGCTTTCTCGCACGTTGTCTGAGATTTGTCTGACAGCTCCCGTTGATATTGATCCGAAATCCTATGAATATCACGGTCCCAACCGCCAGGCGCTTCGGGATCTGTTCGTAAAATTGGATTTCACTGCTTTGATCAAAAAGTTTGGTCTTGAATCGATCGAAGCACCTACGGAGGAAGCGGAAGCTTGCTCGCCTTGTGAAGCATCGTTTTGCTATACGACGGTAAACAAAGCCGACGAATTGACGGGTAGCGATTTTGTGATTTCTGTTACGGAAGAGCAGATGAGCTTATTTGACGGAACACATTTTTGTGCCTTTGCTCTGAATGATTGTGACAAAAACACCTTGCAGACGATTCTAAATGCCCATGCTGTGATTTGTCATGATGCAAAGCAATTATATAAGCAGCTGCATGCGTTGGGCTTGAATCCCCCAAAATGCGCTTTTGACTGTATGTTGGCGGCGTACGTTTTGGATTCGGGAAGAGGCAATTATGCTCTTTCCGAGCTTTACGTTCGTTATATGGACATGCCGCTTCCCGAATCGGTGCCTCTTGTTGTCTTGATTGATTCTCTATACAAGTGCCTGAAGTCGGAAATCGAGCGAGAAGGCTTTGAATCGTTGCTGTACGATATCGAACTGCCCCTTGCGTACGTTTTGGCATCAATGGAGCTTTCTGGCTTTAAAATTGATCAAGAGGGAATTGCTGCATACGGTAAGGAGCTTCAGCGCGCTGCGGAAGAGCTTCAAGAAAGGATCTACTGTTACGCAGGTCAGGAGTTTAACATTGGTTCTCCCAAGCAGCTTGGTGAAATATTGTTCGAGAAAATGGGATTGCCAAAATCGAGAAAAACAAAAACGGGCTATTCTACCGATGCGGAGACCCTACAGAAGCTGATTCCATATCATCCGATCATTGAGGATATTTTGGAGTATCGTCAGGTGACCAAGCTGAAATCCACTTATGCAGATGGGTTGGTTAAAGCGGCAGATTCGACCGGACGAGTGCACAGTATTTTGAATCAAACGGGTACGGCGACCGGCAGACTTTCCTCTTCAGAGCCGAACCTGCAGAACATCCCGATTCGCACGGAGCTTGGGCGTCGTTTTCGTCAGTTTTTTGTCCCGAAAAGCTCGGAATACGTGTTGGTCGATGCCGACTATTCTCAGATCGAGCTTCGATTGCTGGCGCATATTTCAGGTGACGATACGATGATCGATCTTTTCTTGTCGGGTGAAGATATTCATGCTATGACCGCATCGAAGGTGTTTGATGTACCTCCGGAGCAGGTTACGTCTGATTTGCGCAAAAAGGCGAAGGCGGTGAATAAGTCGGATCGTAGCCATGTCGTTCT
>JAZORA010000131.1:0-3835 GCA_045656365.1 Eubacteriales bacterium
CCTCGAACTTCTTAACGGTCTTCTGCAGGTCGATGATGTAGATGCCGTTTCTCTCGGTGAAGATGTACTCCTGCATCTTGGGGTTCCATCTTCTGGTGTTGTGTCCAAAATGAACACCTGCTTCGAGAAGCTGTTTGATAGAGATAATAGACATTTCAATGTCCTCCTTCGGTTTTTCCACCACATTGCATAGCGATTTTATTGCCGTTTGACAACACCGCATCGCCCCTTGCGAATGTGTGTGTATTTTATTTTTACACAGGCCCTCTAAAAACCCGCGCAACTTTTAGAATTATATCACATTATATATTTTAATGCAATAGACAAAAGTGAAGTTTACAAAATATTTACAATTTACGGTCAACTCATTGCCAGAATCCACGGCGATTCCGTTTTTTAGGGGGATCTGCCGTACAGCACTCTGCCGCAGTCAGACGAACCAAGATCGCATCCTCACCAATGCACTCGATCCGATCCCATGGAATCCGCAGATCTCTCGCATGGCTAAGTCCCAAGAAGCCGCAGGGTCTTGGTACGATCAGGGCGGTAATCTGTCCTTCGCAGGAGTTAAACTCAAAATCGGCAGGACACCCCAAGCGCGTACCGTCGCATACGTTAATAACTTCCTTTTCTCTGAGATCACAAGTACTGAACCGTTCCATATCGAACTCTCCTTTGCAAAAATCTTCCCTACAGTTTATGCAAAGGAGGCTCGGTACATTCGACGTGGGTTCGTCAAATTGAAAACTTCAAGTTCACTTGATATGCTTCTTCGTTCGATTCCGTTCCACACGGGTCAAAAGCGCCAAGACGCCCCAGAACACAAAGGAAGGAACGACGGATAGAAGGAGATACGGAAGCGGATTCTTTTCGATGCCGAAGAAGCTTCCGAAACCATCCGAGATCAATGCCACAGACAGGAACAACACCACAAATGCCGTCTCCAAAAGAAGCCAGCGATTCTTGAAGAACCGCTCTTCACCACCCTGACAACGCATGATCCAATGGATCGTAAGGCTTAAGAAAAGAATCGCGAAAAATACAAATTCGACCTGATAAAAATAAGGTCCAACGATACCGGTCCAGCCCAGCAGATCGGGTAAAATCAGCACCGAAAGTCCCGCTACAAGCAAGGAAAAGAGCATCGGTCGTTCGATCTTCAAAACATCCGCAAAGGATCGAATGGAAAGATAGCCCAAATGAGGGCTGTCGGTCTTGGTGATCGGAATCGACAAAAACGAGAAAAACGCAAACAGATCCAACACTCCCAAGAAAAGGATATGTCTGGCGTCAAGAAACGTTCTTCCCAAAAGCATCGGAATTGCGGCAACGATGACTCGAACCCATTGTGACCAGATAAGATACCGCAAAAAGCGGGACATTCTGTCATACGTCGATCCAATCTGATGTATCACGTTGATCAAGGAACGAAGTCCTCCCGAGCCAAAGGATGGCCTTGGAACAAGCACGGATGCCTCGTTGCGAACCGTTTGGGCACAGGATGTGCTATAAACACGACCACTCAGCTCCATGCTTTCCATTTCCTCGTCCAAATATCCCGTGGTTCTCGGATGGATCGGAGCACAACTCAATACAAGATCTGCCTCCGTCCCCAAAGCCAATCCTCGCTCACTAAAGGTTGCCACGCCAACCGTAGCCCCCTGCGATTTGGCATGATGGATCAAGGTCTTTACATCCTCGTCATTCAAGCCAAGATAGGTACGAAACCGACCGAAACGGTAGGTAATGGGCAAATTTCGCTTAAGGAATTCCTCTTTTTTGACACTTCCCTTTTGCTCAATCTCCACAGGAATGCCAGCCACATCGGATGACGACACGGAAATATTGATCACCCGACACCCCATCTGCTCGAGCGTCGTTATATGCTCTTCCCAATGAGGATCGACTCCCTCGGAAAGAGACAGAATTCCAACCAGACATCGCTCGTGAGGATTTTTTTCGTTCGCAACCGAAAATACGAGCGGTATCTTTTGCTCGGAAATCATCGCAATCACACCTTGACGTAGCTTCAGAATTCCTTCGTCACTCAATCGTTTTCTATCATTTCCAAAGAACGCGCCCTGACATTCCGAAATCGCATCGGGAAGTCGGGAAACATACAAATAATATCTGCTCCGTCCATCGGAAAACAGCATGGTTTCGGGCGAGGTAATCATATTGCCGGGCGCATAGGAATCGATGCTATACCGATATTTCAGAGCACCGCGATCAAGCTTGCTTTGGCGAAGAAATTCTTCAATTCCCGTCAAAAGATTTCCCACACCGCTGACTCCCGTGGTCAGACTTTTCGTAGAAGCAGTATGATAAAGAGAGACCATTTCAGAAAAATACCGCGCTCCCGCATCGGAAGAAAAATTCCGTATCTCGCCCATAGGTCCCAATGCTTGATCAAAATGTAAAACACCGTCATTCAAAATGCTTCCGTCAAGCAAGAAGAGATAATCGGTTTCCGCGAGGCGCTCTAAGAATTGCAAGGAGCGAATCACCGCGGGATTTTTATGGGATACCATTTTACGCATTTCGTGGGTAAAGAAAATGCGCAAAAGAAAGATCGACAAATTGGAAACACTCGTAATCACCAACGCCAATGCCGTCAAAAAGGCAGAGGATAGGAGAACCGTACCGCCGTTATTGTAGCTAAAAAACAAGCTTGCTATACTGAATGGAAGCACGAGACATAACAGAGATAAACTGATTTTGGACGAGAATTTTCTCAAATCCGCCAAAACCTTCGGTTCTTTTGTCTCTTTGGGAAGAGGAACTCCACCTGTGAGAGCGCCAAGATAAGTATATTGCCCCACCGCCGTGACGATGGCGCGGGCGCTTCCCCTTTCTACCACCGACCCCGCGTGAATCATATTGATCATTTCGGTTGCCAGATGTTCCTCGGGACGAACGTGTCCCTCGGCGTATTTATCCAAGGAAAGGGTCGTTTCAAGGTCCACTCTCATACGAACGCGTAAATTGTCAGAGTTTACAAGACGCGCATCACAGCACAGAATATCGCCCGCCTCCACAAGAATCACGTCACCGACCACAAGAGCGCGGTGATCAACACTATATAATTTTCCACCGCGAATCACGCGAGCAGTCGGATAGAAAAAGGACGCGGTCGATTCCACGGTTCGATGTGATCGATAGGTGAGATAAAAAACGAATGCCAAGTCGAGAAGCAGCAGTACAAGAACGGTCAAGCCCATGCGAAGCTCCTCGAAGACAAGAGCAAGCAGTGCCGACAAGGCAAGCAAAAGAAGCGCAAAGTCAGCAAAAAGCTCGCGAAGCATTTGAGGAATCGAAACCCTGGGGATCAAGAAGAGATTGCCCGTATTTTTAGAAACACGAGAACGAGCCGCCTTTCGGGTAAGACCCGAGGCGGCATTGGTTTTTAATTTTTGTTCAATTTGGTTTACACCAAGCAAAAACCATTTTTCGTTCTTCATTTATAGGCACTCAACAACCAATTTGTCTTCCTTCTTCGAATATTTCAGCGTAATATCGGTAATGCTGCGTCGATAATCGGAAATCACGCGCTCCGCAATGGGATCCTCCACGTGGCTTCGAATAAAGCGATGCATATTCCGTGCGCCATATTTGTGGGAATAAGAATTTTTGGCAATATACTCCACGGCAGGACGCGTATAGGTGAATCCTATGGATTTCTCTGCCAGAGCCAATTTCAGCTCATCCAGCATGATGGCGGCAATGCTCGAGAAATCTTCAACGGACAAGGAGCGGAAGGTAATGATCTCATCCACACGATTGATAAATTCGGGACGCAGGAATCCGGAAAGTGCCTTCATAGTCTTATCATGAT
>JAZORA010000132.1:0-2582 GCA_045656365.1 Eubacteriales bacterium
GAGCAAGAGGCGAGAATTGCCCTGCTTTCGGAGAGAATTGCCGAATACGAGAGCGAGCGGGCGAAAAACCGCGAAGCATTCCGTCAGGGCAGCGAGCTGCTTGACGAGCTGAACGAAAAGCGCTCCCGCGTGGAGGCAGGAAACGCCGAGTTCCAGCAGAAGCTCAACGACGTCAACGCAAAAATGCGTGAGAAGCTCCAGCAAAAGGAGCTGATCTATAAGGAGTACACTCGGTATGAGAACCGTTTGCAGAATCTGCGTGCTGAGCAGGATAAGCTGGCGTCCCGATTGTGGGACGAGCACGAGCTGACCCGCTCTGACGCGGTGGCGTTGGGTTATCCCGCCCTTGAGGCGTCGACCCGTGCCGAGGCGGCGGCAAAGCAGACCGAGTGCCGCAACAAGCTCCGCGTTCTCGGAAACGTGGATCTGGATGCGGTGAATAAATACAAAGAGGTCAAGGCAAGATATGATTATATGGAGGGACAGATCCGCGATCTGGAGGCGTCCCGAGATGACCTGACCGATATCATTAAGCAGTTGGAGGGGGAGATGGAGACTGCCTTCATCGACTCCTTCAAGCAGATCAACGAAAACTTCAACCGTACCTTCGCCGAGCTCTTCGGCGGCGGCTCTGGCGAGCTTTCTCTCTCCGATCCCGCCAACGTTCTGGGGAGCGGTATCGAGATCAAGGCGGCGCCTCCCGGTAAGATCATCAAGAATCTGGTACAGCTTTCGGGCGGTGAGCAGTCCTTTATCGCCATTGCTCTCTTCTTTGCCATTTTGCAGGTGAATCCCACGCCCTTCTGTATTCTCGACGAGATCGAGGCGGCGCTGGACGAGGTGAACGTGGCGCGCTTTGCCGAATACATCAAGCGGTACGCCAGCGGCACGCAGTTTATTCTGATTACCCACCGCAGAGGTACCATGGAGGCGGCGAACCGTCTCTATGGCGTGACCATGCCCGAGAGAGGAATCTCCAAGGTGCTGGAGCTGAACGTTGACGATATTTCTAAGAAAAAAGGAGACGATTGGGATGGCATTTTTGGATAAACTGAAGGCGGGTCTTTCCAAGACCAAGACAGCAATTTTCGGACAGATCGACGAGGTGCTCAAGGCATTCGTTCGGGTGGACGAGGATCTCTTGGACGAGCTGGAGGAGCTGCTCATCATGTCCGACGTGGGCGTTGGTGCCACGGAGGAGATCATTGAGGAGCTGCGCGAGGCGATCAAATCGGGTCGCCTGAAGGAAAAGGAGCAGGTTACCGATGCGCTGAAGGAGATCCTTGAGGGAATGATCGGAGAGGGGGAGGAATTGAACCTTTCCACCACGCCTTCGGTGATTCTTGTGATCGGTGTCAACGGCGCGGGTAAGACCACCTCCATCGGAAAGATATCCAATCGCTTGATTGCCAAGGGCAAAAAGGTTGTGGTTGCGGCGGCGGATACGTTTCGCGCGGCAGCGATCGATCAGCTTGCCGTTTGGTGTGAGCGCTCGGGAGCCGATCTGGTTCGTCAGAACGAGGGAAGCGACCCTGCGGCGGTGGTGTTTGACGCCATCAGCTACGCTAAGAAAAAGCAGGCGGACGTTCTGATCGTCGATACGGCGGGACGTTTGCATAATAAAAAGAACCTGATGAACGAGCTTGCCAAGATCAATCGCGTCATCGATCGGGAGCTTCCCGATGCGGCACGGGAGAATCTTCTGGTGCTGGATGCCACCACGGGTCAGAACGCCATTCTTCAGGCAAAGGAATTCCGCAACGCGGCGGATATTACGGGACTTGTCCTCAACAAGCTGGACGGTACTGCCAAGGGCGGTATCGTGATCTCCATTAAGAAAGAGCTGGAGATTCCCGTCAAATTTATCGGTGTCGGCGAAAAGATCGACGATATGCAGGAGTTTGACAACCGAGAATTCGTTGAGGCATTGTTCAACTAAACGAAAAACAAAAAGGAGAGGGAGAGGGCATGAAAATCGTACTTGCTTCCCGAAACAAGCACAAAATCTCGGAGCTTGAGGCGCTTCTTGGACAATATATCGAGGGGATTGAGATCCTTTCGCTGGACGACGTGGGCTTTACCGACGAGATCGAGGAGGACGGACTGACCTTCGAGGCCAACGCCATGATCAAGGCGAAGGCGGCGGCGAGCAGCGGCTATATTGGACTTGGCGACGATTCGGGCCTGACCGTTCGCGCCCTTGGCGGTGAGCCGGGAATTTATTCGGCAAGATATGCAGGCGAGCATGGTAACGATCAAGCCAACAACGCCCTCCTTCTTGAAAAGCTGAAGGACGAGAGCGACCGCTATGCCGAATTTGTTTGCGCCATCGCCTGCGTCTATCCCGACGGCAGAGATCCTCTTTGCGTAAAGGGTGTCTGCGGCGGTCAGATCCTTCGGACACCTGACGGCGAGGGTGGCTTTGGCTATGATCCGCTCTTCTATTACGAGGAGGCGGGAAAGACCTTTGCCCGACTGACGGCAGAGGAAAAGAACGAGGTTTCTCACAGAGGTCGCGCCGTACGGGCGCTCGCCGAGGAGCTTTTACGTCAGGGATTATAAAAGAAACAGAGGAGACGATA
>JAZORA010000133.1:0-6192 GCA_045656365.1 Eubacteriales bacterium
GTTCAGCCAGGAGATTTCCGGCTGGCGTTCCTCTCTGGAGAAGGATAAGAAGCTACTCCAGATCGCTCTCCCCGAGCTGAAGGAGCTGGCACTGGGCGGCACTGCCGTTGGTACCGGTCTGAACGCTCCCAAGGGATTTGATACCCTGGTTGCCGAGAAGGTGACCGAGCTGACCGGCAAGAACTTTGTTACCGCGCCCAACAAGTTCCACGCTCTGACCTCCAAGGATGAGCTGGTATTCGCTCACGGCGCCGTCAAAGCGCTGGCTTGCGACATGATGAAGATCGCCAACGATATTCGCTGGTTGGCTTCCGGTCCTCGTGACGGTCTGGGAGAGATCTTTATTCCCGAAAACGAGCCCGGCTCCTCCATCATGCCCGGTAAGGTGAACCCCACCCAGTGTGAGGCAGTTACCATGGTAGCCGTTCAGGTTATGGGTAACGACGTGGCAGT
This sequence comes from Eubacteriales bacterium, assembly GCA_045656365.1. Lineage (GTDB taxonomy): Bacteria > Bacillota > Clostridia > Oscillospirales > CAG-272 > HGM12713. The sequence goes on from JAZORA010000133.1 coordinate 454, forward strand.
CAGCATGGCGGCATCGCAGGGTAACTTTGAATTGAACGTATTCATGCCCGTTTGTATCTACAATTTCCTTCAGTCCGCAAGACTTCTCGCGGAGGCAATCGTGTCCTTCAACAAGAACTGCGCAGTTGGAATCAAGGCAAACAAGGAAAAGATGCATCACAATCTGCATAACTCCCTGATGCTCGTTACCGCGCTGAACCCCTATATCGGTTACGAGAATGCGGCAAAGACTGCAAAGAAGGCGTTCAAGGACAACATCTCGCTGAAGGAAGCATGCGTTGAGCTTGGCTTTTTGACGGCTGAAAAATTCGATGAGGTTTTCCATCCCGAACAGATGGTATAATTCGGAGGTACTTACATGAAGGTTAGTTATTTCCCCGGGTGCACCTTGAAGAACAAGGCAAAGGATCTGGACGTATATGCGTACCGATCTGCCGAGGCGCTTGGTGTTACTCTGGAAGAAATTGAAAATTGGCAGTGCTGCGGCGGTGTGTTTACGACCGCGGGAAACGAGATTGCGACCAAGCTTTCCTCCGTACGCGCACTGAAGGACGCAAGCGATAAGGGTCAGCCCCTCGTAACCGTTTGCTCTGCCTGTCACAACGTGATCAAGCAAACCAATTACCAGATGCAGACCAATGGTGAGTTTGCCGACAAGGTGAACCGCTATATGGCGGCAGACGGCGGATACGCAGGAGAGACCGAGGTGTATCACTACCTGGAAATGCTTCGTGATCTCGTTGGCTTTGACGCAGTGAAGGAAAAGGTTCAAAACAGCATGAAGGGGAAGAAGATCGCCGCATATTACGGCTGTCTGCTTCTCAGACCCAACAAGGTTATGCGGATGGATGATCCCGAAAATCCCACCATTATGGAGGACTTCATTCGGGCATTGGGGGCTGAGGCTGTCGTTTACGCAAGACGGAACGAGTGCTGTGGCGGATATATTTCGGTAGAAAGCCCCGATGCCGCCAAGAAGAACGCCGCTGCCATCTTGGAAAACGCGAAGGCGGCAGGCGCGGAAATGATCATTACCGCTTGTCCTCTCTGCAAGTATAATCTTGTAAAGTGCGGCGCGGATATCCCCGTTGTCTATTTCACAGAGCTTCTTGCCGAGGCTCTCGGTGTGAAGGAGGATACAAATGCATAATACCAAGTATCTTCGCGAAGAGATTCTCAGAATGAGCGGCGTGAATACCGCCAAGTGCATGAAGTGCGGAAAATGCTCCGCCACCTGTCCCGCTTACGACGAGATGGAATATCACCCCCATCAGTTTGTTGGTATGGTGGAGACGGGAGACATTGAGCCTCTTCTCAATTCGGAGTCGCTCTACAAGTGTCTTTCCTGCTTTGCTTGTGTGGATCGATGCCCCAGAGGGGTTGAGCCCGCTAAGGTGGTTGAGGCAGTTCGCTTGACTGCCATCAGACAGCAGGGCGCGAACCGTATGACGGCAAATGACGTACCCGAAATGATCGAGGAGGATACTCCTCAGCAGCTGCTTGTCAGCGCATTCAGAAAATATACGAAGTAAAGGAGGAAAAGACAAATGCAAAGAGTTGGTGTTTTTGTATGTTGGTGCGGAAGCAATATCGCGGGCACGGTTGATGTGCAGGCGGTATCCGAGGCGTTGAAGAATGAGCCCGGCGTGGTCTTTTCCGCCAATTATCAATACATGTGCTCGCAGGCCGGTCAGGAAATGATCAAGGAAGCCGTGAAGGAGCACAATTTGACGGGTATCGTCGTCTGCTCCTGCTCCCCCAGAATGCATGAGGCGACCTTCCGTAAGACCGCTGCGGCGGCAGGGCTGAACCCCTATATGGTGGAGATCGCCAATATCCGTGAGCAGTGCTCTTGGGTACATAAGGATATGATGACGGGTACCGAAAAGGCAATTATTCTGGGTAAGGCGGCGGTTGCGAAGGTAAACCTGAACGCTCCTCTTACGCCCGGAGAATCTCCCGTTACCAAGCGTGCGCTGGTAATCGGCGGTGGTATCGCGGGTATTCAGACGGCGCTTGACATTGCCGATGCGGGATTCCCCGTGGATATCGTCGAGAAGCAGCCTACCATCGGCGGTAAGATGGCGCAGCTGGATAAGACCTTCCCGACCCTTGACTGTGCGGCTTGTATTTTGACCCCCAAAATGGTTGATGTGGCGCAGAACGATAAAATTCGTATCTTCTCGTACAGCGAAGTGACCGACGTGCACGGATTTGTCGGAAACTTTGACGTAACCATCAAGAAGAAAGCAAGATACGTGAAGGAAGACGTTTGTACCGGATGCGGCGCGTGTGTGGACAAATGTCCCATGAAGAAGATCCCCAACGAGTTCAACCTCGGCATGGATAACCGCCATGCAATTTATATTCCGTTTGCGCAGGCAGTTCCGAAGGTTGCCACCATTGACCCGAACGCTTGTAATATGCTCAAGAACGGTAAGTGCGGTCTTTGTGCAAAGGTTTGCGCGGCTGGTGCGATCGATTATACTCAGAAGGATGAGATCATTGAGGAAAAGTACGGCGCGATCGTCGTTGCCACCGGATTTAATCCGATCAGCATGGAAAAATTCGACGAATATGCGTATAGCCAGTCGAAGGACGTAATCACCTCCTTGGAGTTTGAGCGTCTGACCAATGCGGCAGGTCCTTCTGCCGGAAAGCTGGTTCGTCCCTCTGACGGAAAGCATCCTCATACCATTGTATTCGTTCAGTGCGTGGGCTCTCGTTGTGAGTCCTGCGCGGAAAAGGGCAAGGAGTATTGCTCGAAGATCTGCTGTATGTATACGGCAAAGCACGCAATGCTTACCCGTGATAAATACCCCGATACCGAGGTTTACGTATTCTATATTGACGTGAGAACCCCCGGTAAGAATTTTGACGAGTTCTACCGTCGTGCCGTGGAGGAATACGGCGTGAAATACGTGAAGGGAATGGTTGGTAAGATCGTTCCTGAGGGCGAGAAGCTGAAGGTTCAGGCATCCGATCTGATCGCGAATAAGCAGATGCATATTGACGCGGATCTGGTGGTTCTGGCGGCGGCAATCGAGCCCGACAAAACCGCGCGTCCTCTTGCCACCATGCTGACGGCAAGTATGGATACCAATGATTTCTTTACCGAAGCGCATCCCAAGCTTCGTCCCGTAGAGAGCCCCACGGCAGGTGTATTCCTGTCCGGTGCTTGTCAGGGCCCCAAGGATATCCCCGAAACCGTATCTCAGGCAGGTGCCGCCGCTTCCAAGGTAATCGGTCTGCTTGCCAAGGATAAGCTGACGGGCAACCCCTGTGTGGCAAGTTCCAACGAGCTGATGTGTAACGGTTGCTCCAGCTGTGAGAGAGTATGTCCTTACGGAGCAATCTCTTACGTGGATAAGGAATTCCGTATGCCTGATCGAACCACCAAGGTAAGACGAGTGGCTTCGGTGAACCCTGCCGTATGTCAGGGCTGCGGAGCTTGTACGGTGGCTTGTCCTTCGGGCGCGATGGATTTGAACGGATTTAAGAACAATCAAATTATGGCGGAGGTTGACGCAATATGCAAGTAAAAGAATATAAGCCCTTAATCGTAGCATTTTGTTGCAACTGGTGCTCCTATGCGGGCGCTGACCTTGCGGGAAACAACCGTCTCGCATACCCCGCTGACGTAAAGATCATCCGAGTTCCTTGCTCCTGCCGCGTGAATCCCATGTTTATTCTGCGCGCTTTCCAGCGCGGAGCGGACGGTGTGATCATCTGTGGCTGCCATCCCGGTGACTGCCACTATACCTCGGGTAACTATTATACCCGCCGTCGTATGGCAGCGCTCTTCTCGATGCTCGATTTTCTTGGTATCGAGAGAGAACGTACCCGCGTGGAGTGGGTATCTGCCGCAGAGGGCGCAAAGTTTGCCGCAACCATGAACGACTTTGCCGAAAAGGTAGCGGCGCTTGGTGAGAACAAGAGATTGGAGGATCTGAGATGCAAAAAGTAACGCGTGAACAATTGATTGAAAAAGCATCCGAGCTTCTGGCGAGCGGTACGGTCAGCTGTGTTCTCGGTTGGGGCGCGGGCGAGTTTGATTACGACGTAACGCCCACCGTGTTCAAATCGGTTGAAGAACTGAAAAACGGATTCGTTTTTAACGACTTCTGTGGAGCAAACTTCTCGAAATATCTTGTTGCCAAGACACAGAAGCTGGAGGGGAAGATTCTTGTTTTCCTCAAGCCCTGTGATACGTATAGCTTCAATCAGCTCCTGACCGAGCATCGATTCGATCGCGAAAAGGTATACGCGGTCGGTATCCCTTGTGAGGGTATGGCGGATATCTCGAAGATCAAGGCGATCTCAGGGGAGGGTATTTCCTCGATCAAGACAGAGGGTGAGACGCTGAGCGTTTCCACTCTTTATGCCGATGAGCCTGTTGTGATCCGGGTGAGCGACGTTCTTGCGGAGCGTTGTATCAACTGCAAGAGCAAGAAGCACGTGGCTTACGACGAATTGTTGGGTGAGGACGGAGACGTGATCGAGACGGCACGCTTTGATGAGGTTGCTCGTCTGGAAGCCATGACGCCCGACGAAAGATTTGCTTTCTGGCAGAATGAGCTTTCCCGTTGCATTCGTTGTAACGCATGCCGCGATGCCTGTCCTGCTTGCACTTGTGAAAAGTGCGTGTTTGACAACCCCAATTCGGGTGTGGAAAACAAATCTCCCGCCAATAGCTTTGAGGAAAAGCTGTTCCATATTATCAGAGCATTCCACGTTGCCGGCCGTTGTACCGACTGTGGCGAATGCTCCAGAGTTTGTCCGCAAAATATCCCTCTCCACCTTCTGAACCGTAAGTTTATTAAGGATATCAATGAATTTTACGGTGAATATCAGGCGGGTGCGGAGGTAGGCTCCCGTGCTCCTCTGGTGAACTATACCACCGAGGATCTTGAGCCCGGCGAGGTTTTTGATAGGAGGGGTGACCATGCTTAAGTGTTCTCTTGATAAGCTTCAAAGCCTTTTTGCCGAAATTTCCAAGTCCCAAACGCTGTACCTCCCCATTGACGGAACCGATGGCTGTGCATCCTACGGTGAATGGAGTGAGGGCGTTGAGTGGTCGGGGGCACTGAACACGACCAAGAGCCCCAAGGATTTCTTCTTCCCTCAGACCGAGGATTTGATGAAATTCAAGACCGAGGGAAAGAACATTGAGATCTTTGACGTAAGAAGCGAATGTGATGATTTCGTTGTATTCGGCGTTCGCGCATGCGACGTGAAGAGCTTCGAGGTGCTGGATCGAGTATTCCTCTCCGAGCCTCAGGATAGCTTCTATGCAATGAAGCGCAAGCACGGAACGATCGTTTCCGTTGCCTGCACAAGACCCTCCGAGACCTGCTTCTGCCAGACCTTCGGTATTGACGCGGCAGAGCCTATGGGTGACGTGTCGGCTTGGAAGACGGAGGATGCGCTCTATCTTCAGGCAAACACAGAGAAGGGAAGAGCATTGGTTGAGCGCCTTGGCGCTCTTCTGGAGGAATGCTCCGATGAGGCGGTTGCTTCTCAGAAGGAGAAGATCGCATCCGTGATGCAGAAGCTTCCCCTGAAGGATCTGACCACCGACGCGTTTGGCGGCGGTAAGACCCAGGAGCTGTTTAACAATCCTGCGTGGGATGAGCTGTCTACCTCTTGTCTGGGATGTGGAACCTGTACCTTCGTTTGCCCCACCTGTCAGTGCTACGACATTAAGGACTTCAACACGGGCAACGGCGTGATCCGCTA
>JAZORA010000134.1:0-6546 GCA_045656365.1 Eubacteriales bacterium
CACAGAGTCCCCAAGCGCCACGAAGGGGTGAATTTCAGCGAAGCTGAAAGAGGGGAAACACACAAGTGGGGGTTTCCCCTTACTTTCTTTGAAAAGAAAGTAAGCAAAGAAAACTTCCAAGCATGGGTTTGTGCGTTGCCATATCGTTTCTTCAGATTTTGAAAAGAAAGGAACCAAAGAAACTTTCAACGAAAAAGGACCACAGAAAAATCAGTTTTGTTTTCTTTTGCTTCCTTTTCTTTCGCGAAAGAAAAGGAAGAATCCATCTAAAACGAGGTAAAAATTATGATTCAGATTGCAATTGACGGGCCCGGAGGGGCAGGAAAGAGTACCATTTCCAAGGGAGTTGCGGCAAAGCTTGGCATCGTATACGTTGACACAGGCGCGCTTTATCGTACCATCGGTTATTTTGTTCGCTCCCGAGAGATCGATCCCCACGACCGCGAGGCGGTTGCCGCCGTTCTTGGCGATATCACCATTGAGGTTCGCTACGTAGAGGGCGCGCAAAAGGTATTTCTGAACGGAGAAGATCTTGGCGACAAGATCCGTACGCCCGAGATGTCCATGTACGCCTCCGCCGTTTCCGCCATTCCCGCCGTTCGCGCGTTTCTTCTGGAGACGCAGAAGGATATTGCCAGAAAGAACAGCGTCATTATGGACGGAAGAGACATCGGAACGGTCATTCTTCCCGATGCCGACGTAAAGATCTACCTGACCGCATCGGCAGAATGTCGCGCCAAGAGACGCTACGACGAGCTGATCGCCAAGGGACAGAATGTCAGCTACGAGGACGTTTACCGTGAAATGAACGAGCGCGATACGGCAGACAGCACCCGTGAGATCGCTCCCACCAAGGCGGCAGACGACGCGATCCTTCTTGACAATTCGGGTCTGAATCTGGAGGAAAGCATTGAGGCAGTCATCGCTCTGGTTCGTGAAAAGACGGGCTTTGGCGTCAATTCCTGAGCGGAAGCTTTTTGGCGCAGTTGCGCCAACGGTTTAAGAAATCCCCAAAAGGAGAAGCTATCGTGAAATCAAACGACAAAAAGGATAAAAAGAGAAGAGAAGGCAGCCGATTTTATCGGGTCTGCTATGCTCTGCTTGCCAAAATTGTAGGCCTGATCTTCCGTATCCGCGTGATCGGTGGGGAAAACGAGCCCGACGCGGGCGGATTTATCGTCTGCTCCAACCATATCGCCGCCTCGGATCCTGTGGTTCTTTGCTATGCCTTCCGAAAGCATCAGGTCTGCTTTATGGCAAAAAAGGAGCTTTTTAAGATCCCACTGCTCTCCTCTCTGATCCGTATGCTGGGCGCATTCCCCATTGACCGTGGCGGAAACGACGTGGGCGCCATCAAAAACGCCGTCAACTTGGTAAAAGAGGGAAAATCCATGGGTATTTTCCCGCAGGGACACCGCTATCCCGGTGTTGACCCCAAAACCACCAAAACCAAAAACGGCGCGGCGCTGATCGCTACGCGCGCCGAGGCAAACGTAATCCCCGCCTATATCGCCTATAAAAACAACACCTTCCGTCTGTTCCGTAAGACCTACGTGATCATCGGCGAGCCTATTCCCTTTGAGCACTTTGGCTACAACCCAGACGAGAACGGTGAGTACGCCCGTATCACGGGTGAGATCTTTGATCGCGTTTGCGCCCTCGGTGAGGGATTTTCTCTGAAGGACGCCGATCGCATGATCAAGGAAAATAAAAAGAAAAACAAGAAAAAAGCGAAAGAGAGCCAAGAAAATTGAAGATCGAAATCGCCAAAAACGCGGGTTTTTGCTTCGGCGTGAAGCGTGCCACCGACCGCGTAGAGGAAGCCATCGCGGCCAATCGCGGCGAGCGGCTCTATACCCTCGGCGCGCTGATCCATAACAACGTCTACAACGAATGGCTGAAGGAGCAGGGCGTGGGCATTACCTCCATCGAGGAGATCCCCGCACTTGCCGAGACGGCTAGCGAAGGCTCACCCGTTCGGGTCTTTATCCGCGCCCACGGAATCCCCAAGGAGCACGAGGCGTGTCTCTCGGAGGCAACGAAGCAGAATCCTTACTTTTTCTACGAGGACTACACCTGTCCCTTTGTTACCAAGATCCATCGGATCGCCGAGTCGCACTCCTCCCCCAACCACGTATTTTTCCTTTCGGGCTCGGCAAAGCACCCCGAGGTTTTGGGAATCATGAGCTATTTTGATTACGAAAAATATTCCTTTGATTCGGCAGACGCCCTCCAAAAAGCCGCCGATGATAGAAAATTGGATTTTTTTGGAAGCAAAACGCCGATTTTGGCAGCCCAAACCACACAAAATTTGGGAGAATGGAAAAAAACTCAAGAAATTTTAAAAAAACTATATACAAATCCATTGATTTTTGATACAATATGTAATGTTACGGAATCGAGACAGACCGAAGCGGAGCAGCTTGCCGAACGAAGCGATCTGATGATTGTCATCGGCGGACGGGATAGCTCCAACACCACCAAGCTGTTCGATATTTGTAAGAAAATTTGCCCCCAAACCGTGCGGATTGAACGGCCGGACGAGCTTCGGGAGCTGAATTTAATAACGTCCGCCCACACGAAAGTGGGCATTGCCGCGGGGGCTTCTACCCCGTCAGGTGTTATTCAGGAGGTATACAAAACCATGAGCGAAATGAATTTTGAAGAAATGCTCGAATCGTCGTTCAAAACTTTAAATACAGGAGACATTGTAACCGGTACCGTTATTGCAGTATCCGACACTGAGATCACGCTTGATCTCGGCGCACAGGTTACCGGCTATATCAAGGCCGAGCAGATTACCGATGATTCTTCTGTAAAGCTGACCGAGATGTTCAAGAAGGGTGACCAGATTGAAGCTCGCGTTGGCAGAGTCAGCGACATCGAAGGAATCGCAGAGCTGTCCAAGAAGGCAGTGGATTCCGCAAAGAACTGGCAGAAGATCGTTGCCGCAAGCGAGAACGGAGAGGTTCTCTGCGGTAAGGTAGTTGACATTGTTAAGGGCGGTGTAAACGTTCTGGTCGGCGCCAACAAGATTTTCGTTCCCGCATCTCAGACCGGCGTTCCGAAGGACGGCGATCTGGCAGTTCTCAAGGGAAGTGAGCAGAAGATTAAGGTAATCGAGATCAAGGGCAACCGTGCCATTGGATCGATCCGTGCCGTACTCAGAGAAGAGCGCCGCGCTCGCGAGGCTGATTTCTGGGCTTCCATCGAAGAGGGCAAGGTATATACGGGTGCCGTTAAGAGCATGACCTCCTACGGAGCGTTCGTGGATCTGGGCGGTGTTGACGGCATGGTACATAAGACCGAGCTGTCCTGGCGTCCCATTGCCTCTCCCGCAGACGTTGTTTCCGTGGGACAGGAGATCACCGTATTCGTAAAGAGCTTCGACGCAGAGAAGAAGCGCGTATCCCTCGGATACAAGACCGATGATACCAATCCTTGGTACATGTTCACCGCAAAGTACGCCGTTGGCGACGTTGCGTCTGTAAAGATCGTTAACATGATGCCCTTCGGCGCATTCGCTGAGATCATCGACGGTGTTGACGGACTCATTCACATTTCTCAGATCGCACAGGAAAAGATCGGCAAGCCTGCCGACGTTCTGGAGCTGGGTCAGATCGTTGACGCGAAGATCATCGCCATCGACGAGGAGAACCAGAAGATCAGTCTTTCGATCCGCGCGCTGCTTGACGAGGCGCAGGCTGAGGCTGAGGCAATGCCTGAGGATTACGTGGCTGAGGACGCTGAGTAATTCAGAATCGAATCAAAAAAGACCTGTTGAACTTGGTTCAACAGGTCTTTTGGTTTTTGTGGATAACGCGGCAACGAACAGACCAAATAGCTTGAAAGTTTCTTTGGTTACTTTCTTTTCAAAATTTTGAAAAACTATATGGCAACGCAGAAACCAATTAGTTGGAAGTTTCTTTGGTTACTTTCTTTTCAAAATTTTGAAAAACTATATGGCAACGCAGAAACCAATTAGTTGGAAGTTTCTTTGGTTACTTTCTTTTCAAAGAAAGTAACCGCGTCCTCATATCCCCTTACTTAATACGGCGGACGTCCTTGGGAGCGGGGCGTGCCTCACGGTAGGCGCGAATTACGTCGGCGGCTTGTTTTTTGGACTCCACGGTAAAAATAAAATGATACGAGGAAAGTCCCGCGCGACGGAGATCGTCAGCGCGATCCGCCATATAGACGGGCACCGAATTGACGATCAGGCTACGGTGCTGCCATTCCCGAAGAACGGGGAAGCGAACGCCGCGCCGATCGGTCAGAGTAAGCCGTCCGTCGGTACATGACGCGCAATCTCCCAGCTCCTTGCCCACGCATTTTTCGGTCACCATCAAGGGAACGCGACCGTAAATCACGGCACGACCGCCCGAAAGATCGCGAAGCTGAGGCAGAGTAAGCTCAGGCGAGAGGATCACGTCCCCAAGTCCAAGCTCCCGAAGCACCGACAAGCTTTCGCGGTTGGTAACGTTCAGGCGCAGATCTCCGTGCAGCGTAAAGCCACTCTCTTTCGCCAAAGCCAGATGTCCGAGATTTCCAAGAAGCAAATGCTCCGCACCCATCTCACGGGCTTTCTTCAAGCCCTCCACAATCCGCTCACGCTCCCCGTCAAAGATCACGGGGGGCAAAAAGACACCGTTTGTCCGTCCGTCGTACGCATCGAGGGGGGTATAGATCACGTCAAAATACTGGGCCGCCTCGTCGGGAATCGACTCGGGGCGATAAAAGACCGCCGTACGGGAGGCTTTTTTCTCGGATTTTTGAGGGATCCGCTTCTCCACGGGAAGAAAATCCTTCTCGCTCCGTGTCTCTCCGGGGGGCGCCGAAAGAGCGTCGATTACCGCTCTTCGCAGGGCGTTCATGGCGGAAACGGGCATCATCAAGCCCTCGCCGAGGGTCACGTCCACCGACTCCGCCGCGTAGGGCGTATTGCCGAGACGGGAAAAGCTGCGACGGACCGCCGCCTCGTCCAAGGGCGCCGTCCGAGCCGCCTGTGGGATTTCTCCCTCCCGCGAGACCTCTTTGCCGTCGCCCGTTCTCGCCTTCAGGCGCGCGGGTGTGTCCGCAAGGATCGATACCGAAAGGGAAAGGGGAATTTTTTTCGTCAAGCCCTCAAAGGGCGCAAGATCACGGGAGCTTTGCTTGTCCTCCGAGGAGCGAACGCCCAGCATGCCTCTGCCGATCCGATCCGTATAATATCCGTCGGTGAAGCCGCCGCGGGAAAAGACCGCCGCAAGCTCTGTCATATCGGTATCGTCCGCGCCGCGATTTTCGTCGATCAGACGTCGCCAGATCCTCGCCACGTCCCGAACGTATTCGGGAGATTTCATGCGTCCCTCGATTTTAAAGGAAGCCACACCCATAGCGGAAAGCTCGGGAATATGACGGGCAAGGCTCAGATCCTTGAGAGAGAGGGGATAGGATTCCCCACCCTTCGCCGAGAAGGGAAGCCGACAGGGCTGAGCGCACTCGCCCCGATTTCCGCTCCGTCCTCCCACCAGCGAGGAAAAGAGACATTGACCCGAATGGCAAACGCAGAGCGCACCGTGAACGAACACCTCCGCCTCAATGGGCGATGCTTCGCAGAAGGTATGGAGATCCTGACGACTCATTTCACGGGCGCAGACCATTCTGGAAAAGCCCGCCGCGGCGAGCAGTCGCGCGGCGTCCACGTTATGACCCGAAAGCTGGGTACTTGCGTGCAGAGGAATCGGAATCCGATCACGGATCAGACGAGCCGCACCCACGTCAGCGACGATCAGGGCGTCGGCGCCCGTAAGATACGCCGTCTCTGCCGCCCGAAGCATGGTATCAAGCTCCCGATCGTAAATGAGGGTATTGGCGGCAACGTAGACCTTCACGCCGTAGGCGTGCGCCAGCTCAATATGCTCTCTCAGCTCGTCGGGCGTAAAATTTTTCGCATGGATCCGCGCGTTAAATGCCGTTCCGCCCACATAGATCGCATCCGCGCCCCCTTCAATCGCCGCACGGAAGGCAAGAGGCGATCCCGCAGGGCACAAAAGCTCGGGCTTTTTGATGGATTCCATTGTCTCGGGTCTCCTTTCTTTCATTTTTATAATATATTATAACATAGCAAGGAAGAAAAGTCAAGAATGGTCAGGGGAAGGGCTCCACCAAAGAAGAGAGGACGCACTTGTGCTGAAGCATAGGGGATTCGTTCTTGAATTTTGCGAAGCATTTCGGATTCTATTTCGGAAGATGGGCTCTAATCGTACTTAATCAACGGCTTGCCGTTGTATATCATCCGCAACTTGTTGCGGTATATCATCAATGCGAAGCATTGCATATCATCATTGCGAAAGAAGATACAGCCTACGGCTGATGATATACGCCTACGGCGATGATATACACGCTAAAGCGTGATGATATACCATTGCTTTCGCAATGGATAAAAAAATACTGCAGAATGTATCCCATTCTGCAGTATTTTTTGGTGGAGCATAGGGGATTCGTTCTTGAATTTTGCGAAGCATTTCGGATTCTATTTCGGAAGATGGGCTCTAATCGTACTTA
>JAZORA010000135.1:0-8392 GCA_045656365.1 Eubacteriales bacterium
TAAAAACCTCGGGTTGCTGTGGCAATCCGAGGTTTTTGGTCATTACCGTATTTTCTGGCAAAAGGAGCGGACGAATTTCCGCAAGGACTCGAAATCCATACAGGACATATAGATCTCTTCCAGTTCGAAATGAACCTCTCCCGCCTCTTCGAGCGCATCGATTGCCGACTGCATCAGTCCGTCACAAAGACGGCGATTGACACGCAGCTCGTTTTTGATATCCCCGATCCGCTCCCGATCCACAAATCGGCGCATATTGATGCGACCATCCGCCTCCCGTTCCCCCTCTTCTCCGAGGACGAAGCAGATTCCGCTCTCGACGAACAGCACGGCATCGGGCAAGGAGGGCATCAGGGGCTGATAGGAAACCTGCAAGGCACACCCTTTTTCTCGGGCGATTTCGATCAGCAGAGACAAAAAGAAGGTTCCGCTTTCGTAATAATCGTCCACTACGTATAAAACCTTTGCCTGCTTCTCATAAGTATCCAGCCGAACACTTCCCTTCATGCCGAGAGAATTTCTAAGCCCCGGACGCAGGGAAAATCCGCTTCCCATAGGAATATCCTTCAAAAGCCGCCCTGCGGCTTTTTTCATTTTTTCGAGATAGAGCGTGGGAGCAACCAGCTCACGGTTGATCTCCGTTACCTCCATGGATGCCGATAAAAACCGATATGCCTTCCTGTAGCAATTTCCCTTCCGCGCGCCAAGTGACACGATCTCGGAATACCGCTCTCCTAGACGTTCTCCGTCCCAGAACTCCCCAAGATTGACGATCTCATCCCGTGCCCCCGGCAAGCTCGGCTCCATGGTGTGTGGCGCCGTGCCGTCAAGAAGAGCGATCCGTCCGTCCAGAATCACGCCGTCGAGGGAATCGGGATCCGAGGAGCATCGGTAATACTCCACGCCCATTCCCTTCCTCTCGGCATACGCGGCAACCTCACGCATCAGGCTGCTTTTTCCCGTACCCGGACCGCCCTTGATGATGTACCGACGTGTCAACTCGGCTCGATCAAACACGTGCGGATAAAAGCTATAAAATCCCTTTCCGCTATTGGCGGCGGCAAACAGATCGTTTCTTTTGGGCGGTTGTGCCGAGATCTGTTCCCGCGTCGCCTTTGTGTCCTTCATAGGCATATTCCTCCTCCTGCGATATACTTGCAATACAGTATATGCCTATTGTTTCTCCTCGGTTCGGGTTCCGAGGACCCTTTCTCATCGCTCGATGATGGTAATGTTAACGGGACTGATTCCCGCCTCGTTATAGACGATTTCATTGATCTGGGAAATCTGCGCCGCATTGAGCCCGTCGCTCTTGACCACGATGCTGGCATCCTCACCGCTGATCACGGCAACGCACTCGGCAAAGCCCTTGGCAACGATCAACGTTTCAATGTTCGCTTCGGTTGCCATGACGGTCGCCAGCTTGTTAATCTCCGCCAACGCCTGATTCTTCGCCGTTTCGGTCGAAGCCGCGTTATCCACCACAGACTGGAGAACCTCGATTGCCTCGTCACGAGTGCGCTGACGACTTACCTGAACGCTGGAGAAATAGGTATCCACCGAAGCTTGGGTCTCCTTGGGGACGCTCGTTTCTACGTTATTTCCGGGCGTCATGCCTGCGGATTGATCGTAATCAAAGCCATCTCCGTCTTTTTGGGCAAAGATCACCACGTTTACGGTAATAGCGGTTACGATCAGAATTACCGCGCCGAAAATAATGAAATTGCGTTTGCCGACTTTTCGGCAAAACTCCTTGAATTTGTCGCTGAAAGTTTCCGTTTTCATCATTCGCTCCTCCGAATTTTTTTGTTACGTTACATCTATATGACCGACCGCCTCGGATTATACCACCTTAATAGGACGATCCCGAGGCGACGTAAATCCGATTGCTTCCTACACGAAAGGTTGCCGACACAAGGGATACGATATCCTCCTTGACCTGATCGCTGACTGCCCGATCGCAAACGATCCCGATTCCCGCGATCTCGGGGTTTTCATAGCAGACGAGCACAGCCGACTCGGACGACCCGCTTCCCACCAGCACCATACTGCTCTTATACCCCGACGAGTTGCTTTGCGCATCGGTGGCGTAAACCGCCCGATAGCCCCCCTTCAGTGTGACCACCGCGCTAACCTGCCCCGCCCCCTGCACACGGGAGCAAAGGGAGACCACCTGCTCCTCCACCGACCTTGCGTATGCCACGGGATCCAAGGAGGAAGGCTTCTCTCCCTCCTCCTTTCCCTCACCGTCCGACTGACCGCCAAGCCCCATGCTTCCAAAAAGGAGCAACAGAATTCCAAGTGCGATCCCAAAAAACAAAAGAATCGGCTTTTTTCCTTTTTTGGCGTTTGCTGTTGTATTTTCTGACATAATCAATTTAAACCAAATCCTTTCATTTATTATATAAATATCATTTTATATATAAAAATTCGACATTAATCGTACACAACCGTGCACGTGCAATTCCACCGTTCATTGACAAAGGAAATCACCTGTCGCGGATCCACAAAGACGGCTTGTTCACCAAGAACAACCATGACACGCTCGATTTGATATAATTCATTTTCCATCACAAGCTCCACCGAAACAGACAAGGAATCCTTTGGCAGAGAAAACTGTTGTGTCAATTCGCTTTTCATGACTTCTTCCGCATATTTCGCACTTCCGTCCATCAAGGTGTTATTGTAAATTTCATCATACCTTTCCTCTTCCTTTTCACCTATGTCACCAAGAATCTCCTCTGCGAATCCATCGCCATCCGTCAATGCGCTAAGCACTGTCACGATGGGGGACGCCAGCGCACAGAGTAAGCAAAGCATTCCCGCAAACCGAACATATTTCGCGAGATTTCCGTCAGGCGTCAACATTCCCACGACGCCCACGAGGATCGCAACCGCCATAAGGGTAATCAAAAATTCTTTCATAAGGACTTCCCTCGTCTTCTACGATATGGCAACCATGCTTTTTACAAAAATGATCAATCCAAAAATAAACATCACCGAGCTCATACTCACCACGGCGATCATGCAGCCGTATAAATTTCCAAGCTCGGAAAGAAGCTTCCCCTCATTTTCGCACCCTAAGATCTCGGCAATTCCCGACGCAAGTAAAAACACCAATCGTGTCATGATCAGACTGAGAAGCGTGGGCAGAAGCAGGAATCCGACCAAAAGGATCCCACCGATCCCCACAACACTTTTCAAATATTGTACGCCCGCGGCAACTGTTCGGAGGGTTTCTCCCACCGAGCCGCCCACCACGGGGATCACCGTGCTGCTGACCATTTTTGCCGTTCGCGCGGCAGTGGTATCTGCCGCCGCGGTCAGCGCGGTTTGCGAAGCAAGGCTCGCCACGAGGATGGTCATGATCATCCCGAGAAAAAAGGTATAGATCTTTTTGGTAGCACCCACCAGATTTTTTACGCCCAAATCGGGGGCAAGACAGGAGGTTAAGGAAAGCGCCATACAAAAACAGCAAATCGGCATCACCGTTTTGGCGCATAGGTTTTCACACACGGTCAGGAAAAGGTATAGCACGCCCGTTCCCGCGGATGCGGTGCTCACGTTCCCTCCCATCGCCCAAACCGCCCCCGCCACGGGAATCATTCCGCTCATCAAGTCGCTCAATCGCTCAAAGAAAAGCTCTACGCCCTTCAAATGTTCGATTTGCGTATGTAGGATCGCCGCAAAGATCGCCGTGGTCGTAGCAAATCGAAACGCTCCCTCGAGGGATTTCGAGCCAAAGGACGAGCCAAGAAGCCCCATCAAGGCTCCAAGGATCAGGAGTCCGCACAATCGAACCAACAGCTTGAAGGCGCTTCCAAGCTCCAAGCCCATTGCCCGTCCCAAAAAGGACAAAAGGTATTCGACTCCCGTCATCTCCTCCACCGCTTCCCCCACCGTTTCGAGACGATCCGAATCCATTCCGTCGGGAAGCTCCTCCCGTACGTTCTCGGGAAGTCCCTCAAATAGAGCAGAATAGCCCTCGGGCATGGTCTCTTCCTCGTCGACCGCTCCGACAGGTACGCAAAAAAGGATGCTTGCCACCACAAGCGCAACGAAGCACCGAAGCAATCGGCAAAGTCTCTCGATCCCCGAGGGTTGTCCCCTGATGCTCCGATATCCTGTGCGCAAGACTCTTTCTTTTCTCATTTCTTTTCACCATCTCTCTTTTCCTTACGCCGAGCCCAGAAGCTGAGTCGCACACTCCAGTATCTCCTCAATCAGGGGAATCGAGAGTCCTACGATGGCAAGCTTTCCTGCCAGCTCCACACCGCCCGCCAAGGTGTTTTCTCCCGAATCCCGACAAACGTTCGCGCAAATGGTCGTCAGAAATGCAATCCCCAAAACGCGGAGCATCCTTTGAGCATAGACCTCGACGCCCGATCCTCCCAGCAGGGCGATCACCGTTTCCAACCGCTCCGCCAGAGGACTCACAAGAGTCCCGAAGATCAGTACTGCCGCCGCAATGCGAACGAGTCCCGAGAGCTCGGGGCGAATCTGCCGTACGATCAACCCCACCGTCAGGCAGAGGATCGCCAATCCGCAAATTCGGAAGAGACTCCCGTCCATCAGAAGCCGAACACCGACTGCACCGTTTCAAACAGCGAGCCGATCTCCCCCACCAGCATCAGCATGACCACAATAATGCCTGCAAGCGTAACGAGCATCGCCTGCTCGTCCCGACCTGATTTGTTAAGAATTGCCGATGCCACCGACACAAGAATCCCAACACCGGCAATTTTTAAAATAAGGCTTACATCCATTTTTTCAAAACCTCAGCTTTGGATTTCTCTTTCATTTCCACAGAATCACCCTACAAGAGAATGATCACCACTGCCAACGCCCCCGTTACACAAAGGGTGGAATATAGCTTTTTCCGTTCGGGAAGTCGGGCGGAAAGCGCTTCTCTCCGCGCTTCTAAAAGCTCGGCGTGATATTCACAGCTTCGAACCTGCTCATCTCGGTATCCCTTTCCGAATTCCACCGAAAAGCTCCGCATAATTCCCTCACACTCGGGATCCCAATGCTCGATCCCCGCCAAAAAATCAGCAAGATTCTTTGGGACGAGATCTCTCCTGTAGCCACACCCCAAAAGAAGCTCCCGATCGCATTTTCTGAGAATTTCCGAGATCGGCAACGCAAAGCATTCAACCTGTAGTCTCACATACCGCAAAAAGGATACATGAGCCTCCACCTGCGCAAGTGCCGCCGATGCCGCCCGATTCATGTAATACGCGCCCGCCACGCCGCTAAGTACGAGCATGACCGCTCCGATGATCCTGTAAAATAGCATCCGCCACCTCCCAGCTCGTCATGGTATAATCAAATTCTCCGCTCCCTTGCTTTCTGCGAATCCCCACGTATGTGTCAAAAACCCGTGCGCGGTGCAGCCGATAGATCCCCGTCCTGCTCAAAAGCCCCTCCACACAATCGGCGTGCGCCGATGCCACAAAGGGAACGCCGCTGTTTTGCGCTGAAACGATGGCTTCCGCCTCTCGCACGTCGCCGATCTCGTCACACACGATCAGCTCGGCGTTCATGGTACGGGTCGCGATGGAAATTCCCAAGGGGCGCGGATATCCGACCAATACGTCAAGGCATAGCTCCCTCTCATCCAAGGAGAACTGAAGCTCTCCCCTCGTATCGATCACCACCACGCGCCAGGGCGAATCGCCTGACGCCATTTGCGACGCCACGCAACGCAAAAGCGTGGTCTTTCCAACGCCCGGCGGCGCGTAAATCAGAATACCGCCCCGCCGCTCGCCCCGAAGCAAACGACATACGGGCGCCCCCAAACGGGTAATTTTCGTGGGGATGCGAAAGTTGATCCCCGTAATATCATATACGCCAACGATTTTATCGTCCTCCACCGATGCCCGTCCGCACAGTCCCATGCGGATTCCGCCCTCCATAGTCAGATATCCTTGGGCAATGGCGTCCCGATAGGCATACAGGGAGCCGCCGCAAACCGCGTGCACCACACCGTCCATCTCGGATCGATCCATGACGCATCGAAGCAGACGATTCCCCTCCCAGGTGGTAAGAGACGCCCGACGTCCAAGGCGCAATCGAATCTCCTCTACCCGTCGAAAGGGGATCGGACTCTCTCTCAATTCAAGAAGCAACCGCGAGGGTAAAACCGCTCGCAACGACTCGGGTATCCCACCCACGATACCGTTTTCCTGTCTCTCGTGAATGATGGTTGCCATACCCTGTCTCCTCTCCTTTTTTCGTCCCCTCGACCGCTCTTCCTTACAAGGCTATGAGCGATTTCCCGCAAATAGAACCGTCCTCAAAAAGCCATGCAAAATATGTCCCATAAACCTACGACCTAACTGCGACATATTTCATGCAAAACAACCATAATTTTCGATCTTATTAACGCTTTGTTCACGATTTTTTAATATTATATTCTTGTAAAAATTATATAAATATGATAGAATAAATTATCATGGATGTATAATATAAACTCTCAGGAGGAAGATATGGTTTTTAATAATAATATGCGTCCCGCCATGGCAGGATACGCCCCCGAAAAAAGCGACCGTGCTCGTCAAAACGATCATCTGTCCTTTATGAATGGCGGCGATACGGAGGATTTCAACGCCTTCCATTCCCAGCCTGCAAGAGAGGCCGGCGCAAAAAACCCGCAACGCCGTCCCCAGCAACAGCCTCCCAAAAAGAAGCTCAATAAGGGACTGATCGTTGGTATCGCGGCAGGTGCTGCGGTGGTTTTGGTTGCCGTCATCATCGTCATTGCCCTGATGGCAGGAGGCGGTTCGATCAAGTATGAGGATAACGCGTATATCGCATACGCTGACAGTGACGCGGTATATCACGTTTCGGTCAACGGTGTCGAGGTCGATCACACCTTTGAGGGTGAGGTCGAGGTCGTTCCTGCGGCAGACAATTCTTTCGCTTACGTGACGGATATGACCGCTGAGGGTACATACATTTATCTTTTGGACGGCAAGGATCTGGTAGACCTTTCCGGCGAAGCCGTATCTGAGGTTCTTGCCCTTGCCTCCCTCAAGCCCGGCGTTGTATTCAAAACCCAGAACAACAAAATTTATCATTACTCCGAAAAATACGGCGAATGCCCCGTCACCAAGAACAAGGATCTTAGCGCAGCAAACTTCCAGATCTCCGGTGACGCTACCACGGTAACCTACACGACCGCAGTCGATAACAGCGCGGGCGAGCTTCAGCTTTGGCTCTTCGTCGCAGCAGACGGTATTTCCGAAAAGATCGCTAAGAACCTCACCCCCGATTACGTTTCGAGCTACGGTGATTATATTTACGCGCACACCAAGGATCAGGGTACCCTTTACATCATTACTACAAGCGACTACGAGAAGTACCCCGTTGAGAGCAGCAGTGGATTCACCTCGATCATTTCCGCAAACGTCAAGGGAGACGAGTTGATTTTCACCACCACCAAGGATGCCACCATCGCAACCTATCTCTACTATTACGACATGGACGAAAGCACCTCCATTCGACTGGGCAAGGGCGTTTTGACGCCTGCCGTGGTAGACTCCTCGATCGCACTTCCAAAGACCTTTGCAGATTCCTACTTCACGGGTGTTTCCTTTGGAACTGAGGATCTGATCAGCTACGCTACCTACTATCTCTCCAGCGGCTACGAGGCAGATTCGCTTGTCTCCGCTGCCGGAAAATTCTCCCCTGACGGTGATTATCTCTACTATGTAAACGACGAAGGCGGACTGACCCAGTACGACCTGCGCGATGGCACCGAGGTAGACGTTTACCGTGACGACGACGTTCTCGATTTCGTGATTACCGAAAAGGGCAACGTTTACATTCTCAATCAGGAAAACACCTTGTTCATTTACAAGCTCTCCGAGGGCAAGTACGTTCGCGTTCCCTCCGTCAAGGGAGAGGTTATGAGCATGTCTCTTCACAATTATGCCAACGAGCTGTATTTCTCCATGGCAGATGATTTTGCTGAGGAAACCGTGATTTATACCACGGAAGAGGGCTCTGAAAAGGAAATTGCCAAGATTGGCTCTGCACAACCCACCTCAGTTCCCTCCTTCTCTAACCCCAACGGAAAGAAAACCTACGCCTACTATTACGACGTTGACAACGGCTGGATGATCTATTACACCTCCGGTGGAAAGAGCTTCAAGCAGATCACGAGTGACTGTCAGGCAATCAACGGAATCACCCTTGAGGATTCCTTCGGCTGAGAAGCAACAAAAAAAAACAACAAGCCACCGTCAAGAATCTTGACGGTGGCTTTTCATATTATGGGAAGTAAAAACGATCGCTTGCCTGAAGGCAAGCCATCGTTTTGGGTTCTAATCTTTTATGCAAATTCTACGTAACGGATTCCGTAAGGGGGGATCACCATTTCGTCACCGCT
>JAZORA010000136.1:0-2831 GCA_045656365.1 Eubacteriales bacterium
TGTCCGTTTGGGACTCCATCTTTTTTGTTTTTTATTGCTCTTCTTGATTTTCTTTCGTATCGGTTTGCTTGGCTTGGCGGAAGAAGTGCTTGAGAGTCAGGAGCGACAAAGCGTAGAAGCCTACGGCGATCAAGAAATCTGCGGCGTAATAGGCAAGCATGATTCCAATCTCCGCAAGATCGGCAGGGGCTCCGTACTGAATATCGAAGATCAAACGGTCAACAAAGCGAACGAGAAGAATCAGACAGGCAAGAATCAGCGAGGCTTCTTGAACGGGATTTTTTCGGGAAATAAACCGATGGAAGGGATAGAGTGAATCATAGGCGTTCGTAATCTTTTTGTCGCCCTTGGCAAGCGTGCGATAAAAGCGCTTGGATAACAGATGAGCCAAAAGCGATGCGATGGCGCCAAAGAGAAGATCGGGAATCAGATAAAAGACGCAGTAAAAGATGTCGTAAGCGCCGATTGACTCAAATACAATTAGTGTGACCGACAAATCGCAAAGTCGGCGGAATACCACAGCGGCAGCGTAGATCAGAAACAGCCGCGAGCCGGTGCGTGGCACGCGAGAAAAGAAGCAGAAGATCAGAATCGAAAAGCCGATGGCATAGACCGCCGTTTCGGCTAAGGTCTGCAGCGCGTGTAAAAGCTCGGGAAGGATCGAGTAATATAAAACCGCATCGGTGTTGGCGAGCTGATAGGGCAGATTGATCCCAAAGGAAATTAAAAGATAAAGTCCAAACGTGCCAATCAGCATGGACAAAAGTAAATTTTTTCTCATGGGAACGGAAGGCTTCATATACGTACTCCTTTTGGGATTCTATCAAAATCATCATAAGTAAAACACATAACTATATTGTATCATACTCCCGTGGGGTTTTGGTTATTGATTTGTAAATTATTTATGTTTTTGTGATTTTTTTTGAAAAACCGACGTAAAGGTATATAAGAGCCAATCCAAAGGAGGAAAAAACCATGAACATGCAGAAGGAGAAGCAATTTTCAGTCCCTATGGATCACGAGCAAATGATGCGCGTGATCGACGATATGGCATCCGGTTACGGATGCTTGTCGGTGCGTTTCCTTGGAGAGACGATCATGGGGCGGGGGATTCCCTTACTTTCCTTGGGAGAGGGAGAGAAAACCGTGCTTTACGTGGGGGCGCACGGAGGTACGGAATGGATCACGACGCAAATCCTTGTGCGGTTTGCGTGGGAATACTGTCGGGCATACGAACGGAAGGGGAAGATCTTCGGGCATGATATCGAATATTTCTTTTCCACCCGAACGATCCTGATTGTTCCTATGCTCAATCCGGACGGTGTGGAATACGTGCTGCACGGAGTGGAGCCTGATCAGGTGATTTATGAGCGATTGATAAAAATGAACGGCGGAAGCGAGGATTTTAGCTGTTGGCAGTCAAACGGCAGAGGGGTTGACCTGAATCATAACTATCAAAACGGCTTTTTGGCATACAAAAAAATCGAAAGAGAGCAAGGGATTCTGGGCGGAGCGCCCCAAGGATATAGCGGAGAGCATCCCGAAAGCGAGCCTGAAACGGGATATCTTTGCAATCTGATCCGATACGACACAAGGCTTCGGGCAGTGTTGAGTCTGCATAGTCGGGGAGAGGGCATCTATTATACGGCAGGAGGACAGACGGCGCGTCGATCCTATGCCATCGCCAAGGCACTCTCCAAGATGAGTGGCTATGACCTGAGGCAAAGCGAGGAACTGTTGGAGCAGGGCGGATTGAGGGATTTTTGTATTGCGGGAATGGATCTGGCAGCCTTTTCGGTGGCTTGCGGGCGGGGGCTGAAAACACCGCCCGGTGACGAGCTGTTTTACGTGTATTCCCGACTTCGGGAAATGCTCTTCCTGATGCCTACCTTGGTTTAACTCGATTCGAAGCAAAAAACGTGTTGCAAAGGAATCGGGATTGTGATACAATAAAAATATGAAAAAAAGGATCAAATTCAGGATAAGATAAAAAGAAAAGAAAGGCAAAAAGCATGAAGCAGTACGTTTTGGCATTGGATGAGGGAACGACCAGCGCACGGGCGATTCTGTTCGATCGAGAAAGCCGTATCGTGTCGATGGCGCAGAAGGAGTTTGGACAAATTTACCCCCATGCGGGTTGGGTCGAGCAGGATCCTATGGAGATCTACGCCAGCCAGTATGCCGCCCTGAGTGAATGTATCGCCAAGAGCGGTATTGATACGGAGGAGATTGCTGCCATTGGTATTACCAATCAGCGAGAAACGGTGATCGCGTGGGATAAGAGAACGGGAAAACCCATCTATAACGCCATCGTTTGGCAATGCCGACGGACGGCAGAGCTTTGCCAAGCCCTGGAGCGTGAGGGGTACGGTGAGCTGATCCGAGAGCGTACGGGACTTCGCCCCGACCCCTATTTCAGCGGAACGAAGATCCGCTGGATCCTGGATCACGTAGAGGGGGCGCGTCGTATGGCGGAGGAGGGAACTTTGCTTTGCGGAACGGTGGATACGTGGCTCGTCTGGAAATTGACCGAGGGTCGGGTGTTCGTCACCGACCTCACCAATGCCTCAAGAACCATGCTCTGCAACATCCATACGGGTGAATGGGACGAGGAGATGCTGCGTATCTTAAACGTGCCAAGATCCATAAGTCGGAGGCCAAGCGGTCTTAGGAAGACAATGGTTCCACTCAACTCCTTGGCTCACAGAACGACATGGCTACGATCCGACTTTCACCGACCTCACCAATGCCTCAAGAACCATGCTCTGCAACATCCATACGGGTGAATGGGACGAGGAGATGCTGCGTATCTTAAACGTGCCAAGATCCAT
>JAZORA010000137.1:0-6548 GCA_045656365.1 Eubacteriales bacterium
ACCTCGCCCTCGTTGATGAAGAGCGGAACCTTGATCACAGCGCCGGTCTCCAGCGTTGCGGGCTTCAGGGTGTTGGTTGCGGTGTTTCCTGCAAAGCCGGGGTCGGTCTGGGTAACGGCAAGCTCCACGAACGTGGGAGGCTCAACGCCGAATACGTTGCCCTTGTAGGAAACGATCTTACACATCATCTCTTCCTTTACGAACTTAAAGCTCTCGGGAAGCTTGTCGCTGTTCAGAGGCATCATATCGAAGGTTTCCATATCCATAAAGTAATACAGATCGCCGTCGTTGTAGGAATACTGCATTTCCTTTCTCTCGATATATGCGTTTTCAAACTTGTCCGTGGGGCTGAAGGTTCTCTCAATTACAGAACCCGTGATCACGTTCTTGATCTTGGTACGAACGAACGCAGCTCCCTTACCGGGCTTTACGTGCTGGAACTCGATAACCTGATATACGTTACCGTCCATGTCAAAGGTGATACCGTTTTTAAAATCTCCTGCTACTACCATTGTATAGTCCTCCGAATTTATAAAATCTCGTTGCATTCCTACCGAATGCATTACAATTCATTTTATTTTACACCATTTTGGGGGAAATTGCAAGGGTTTTTTCATTTTTTCTGGATTTTTTCTTGATTTTTATGAAAAAAAAGAAATTATCCCGAAAAAAACCCGATAATATAATTAAATATTGTATGAAACCTCCTAAAATCGAAAATTCGGTTGACAAAAACCAAAAATAGGTTTATAATTATTATGTATATCTATGTCCTCCCCGAGGAGGATAAAAAATCATAGAAGGACGTATGGTATGATCAAAAGCATGACTGCCTTTGGCAGAGCGAGAAGCACCGTTGGCGGCAAGGATATCACCGTCGAGATCAAGTCGGTCAACAACCGATTCTTTGATTGCTCGGTAAAGCTTCCGCGTGCCTTCTCTTTTTTGGAAGAAAAAATCAAGCCCCATCTCCAGAGCGCGGGCGTGACCCGTGGCAAGGTGGACGTATACGTGACCATTGACGTCATTGACTCCCCCGCGACGCAGATTGCCGTGGACGAGGGCTACGCCGCCGCCTATCTTTCAGCGCTCCGTACCTTGGGCGACACCTTTTCCCTCAAGGATGATATCAGCATTATGACCGTCGCGCAGAACCGCGATCTCTTCCTCATTCAAAAGCCGGAGGAGGACGTGGAAAAGGACTGGGCAGACCTCCGCACCGTGCTGGACGAGGCAATCGCACGCTTCATTGCGGGACGAAAGAGAGAGGGAGAAAACATTCAGAAGGATCTGGAAGCGAAGGTGAACGCCATTCGCGAAAACGTAAACGAGATCGAAGCGCTTTCCCTTGCGGACGGCAAGACCTACCGCGAAAAGCTGGAGGCACGTCTGCGCGAAATGCTCTCGGACAACCGCATCGTCTTTGACGAGAGCCGTATTCTGACCGAATGCGCCATTTTCGCCGACCGCGTCGCCATCGACGAGGAGCTGGTTCGGCTTCGCTCCCATTTTGACGGCTTTTCCGAGATCCTCGCCTCCGACGAGCCCGTTGGACGTCGTCTGGATTTCCTTGTGCAGGAGATCAATCGAGAGACCAACACCATTGGCTCCAAGTGCCAGAATTCCGCCATCGCCCGTCTGGTGGTGGACGTAAAATGCGAGATCGAGAAGATCCGCGAGCAGATCCAGAACATTGAATAAAGGAACCTACACATCATGAAATTTATCAATATCGGATTTGGAAATATGGTCGCCTCCGACCGAATCATTACCATCGTCAGCCCCGATTCCGCACCCGTCAAGCGCCTGATTCAGGACGCCAAGGACACGGGCAGAGTGATCGACGTATCCTGCGGACGAAGAACCCGTTCGGTGATCATTACCGACTCGGAGCACGTCATTCTCTCGGCGATCCAGGCAGAGACCATCGCCAACCGTCTGGGTGACGGCAGCGAGAGTGACGAGGAGGAAACCGAGGAGAGCGTATAAGCCCTCTCCCCAAAGCAAGAAAAGAGGAACACCATGAAAAAAGGACTTATGATCGTGATTTCCGGTCCTGCCGGAAGCGGAAAAGGAACGGTAAACGCTCATCTCTTAAAAACGGGAGATTTCGTTTACTCGGTATCCGCTACGACCCGCGCTCCCCGTCCGGGTGAGATCGACGGCGTTAATTACCACTTCATCTCCCGCGAGGAATTTCTCTCGCGTATTGATTCGGGAGATATGCTGGAATATACCGAATATTGCGAGAATTTCTACGGCACACCCCTGAAGGAAGCAGAGGAAGTTCTCGCCTCGGGCAAGAACCTGATCCTTGAGATCGAGGTTGAGGGAGCGCGCAACGTAAAGCGGGCGTATCCCGATGCCGTACTCATCATGCTTCTGCCCCCATCCTTTGCCGTACAGGAGGCAAGACTCCGCGGTCGGGGCACCGAGACCGAGGAAAAGATCCGTCTGCGTCTGAAGAGAACCCGCGAGGAGATCGCCGAGGCGGCAGTATACGATTACGTGGTCTATAACCACGACGGAAAGGACACCGAGGCGGCAGAGAAAATTCGCGCCATCGTTCGCGCCGAGCAATCGGCGATGAAGAGAAACCGAGACCGAGTCGATACATATTTCGACTGATCCCGAAACGTTAGCTTTGAACATTATTTTTTACTGATATTTTTTTACAAGGAGATTACTATGCTTTACCCAACCATCAAAGAGCTTACCAAGGACGAATTCAACCGCTACGAGCTGGCACTGGCAACCGCAAAGTGCGCGCGCCTGATCACCGACGAGTACGTAAAGCAGCGCGAGGCTGCCGAAAAAGCGGCAACGGGCAATAAGGACGCGGATCGCAATCTGATCAACATGATCAACAAGGAATACCGCGACGAGAAGGCAGTAAAGAACGCCATTGCAAAGATTCACGACGGCGAGTATAAGATCATTCACAAGGAGGAATCCGAGGACGCAGTTACCGCAGAGGAGCTCTCCACCGAGGACGCCGAAGCCTGACCTTTCCCGAAATTTCGCCATCGGAGGACGTTATGCCCGAATACGCAGGGATTCATCTTTTGGAGAATCCGTATTTTCTCGACCGCCCCTTTGACTATTTTATTCCGCCCGAGCTTCGGGGGGAAATCCGCGCGGGGGATTTTGTAACCGTTCCCTTTGGGAATGCCAATCACCGCAGGATCGGTCTGGTGGTCGCCCTGAAGGAAGCACCCGATAACCGAGAGGTCGGCTGTAAGCCGATCCTTTCGGTATGCGATCGCGCCATGTCCCTTGGCGAAGAGGGGCTTGGGCTTTGCTTTTTTATGAAGGAGCATACCCTCTGCACCGTGGGGGACGCCGTACGCGCCATGATCCCCGCGGCTGTTCTTTCTCACCTGGAGGAGTTTTATTCTCCCACGAAAGCTGACCCAAAAGATTATGACCTTGACGAATCGACGCTTCTTATTTGCGAGTTTATCCGCAAAAGAGGAAGCGTCCGCTTTGATTTACTGAAGTCTCGCTTCGGCGCGTCCCTTGAGGGGGCACTGAAGAAGCTGAGTGAGCTTTCTCTGGTGGAGAAGGATTTCGGGCTTCGCTCCACCGCCGAAAAGACCGAGGCGGTTTGCTCCCTCGCCGTAGGGCGCGAGGAAGTCGACGCAATCCTGAAGGGACTGGATCCCGCCAAAAAGCTTCGCTCGGCAAAGCACCGTGCCATTCTTCAATATTTGGTGGATTCCCCCGAAGCAGAGCATCGGGAAAAGGAGCTCTCCGAGACACTTGGCGTGACCTCGGCACAGATCTCTGCCCTTTGCGACAAGGGACTTGTGGCTCGTCGGCGAAAAACCGTCGACCGCAGCTACCTGACGTCTGAGGCGACCGAGAATAAGGAGATCGTCCTGAACGAGGAGCAATCGGCCGCTTACGAGACCCTTCGCTCCCTTTCCGACGAAAACGAAGGTCGGGCGGCACTTCTCTTCGGTGTCACGGGCAGCGGAAAAACCGCCGTCATGCTCAAGACCATCGACCACGTGCTGTCGGGGGGAAAGGGCGTGATTGTTCTGCTCCCCGAAATTGCTCTGACTCCCCAGACCCTTGCCATCTTTTGCTCCCGTTACGGCGATCGGGTCGCCATCATTCATTCGGGACTTTCGGCAGGGGAACGTCTGGACACCCACCGAAGAATCCGCGCGGGGGGCGCCGACGTGGTGATCGGCACCCGATCCGCCATCTTCGCTCCCCTTGAAAACCTCGGACTTGTGGTGATCGACGAGGAGCAGGAGCACACCTATAAATCCGACATGAACCCAAAATATCATGCCCGTGATATTGCGAGATACCGTTGTGCCCACGCAAGGGCGTTGATGCTCCTTGCCTCGGCGACCCCCTCCTTTGAAAGCTATTATAAGGCGAGAAGCGGTGTCTATACCCTCATCTCCCTGAAAAACCGATACGGCGGCGCCACCCTACCTAAGGTCACCATTGCCGATATGAGAGCGGAATCCTCCGGCGGATCCCTCTCCCCCCTCGGTTCTCTTCTCTGCCGCCGCCTGGTAGAAAACAAGCAGGATAACAACCAGTCGATTCTCTTTTTGAATCGTCGTGGCTATCATAACTTTATCAGCTGTCGAAGCTGTGGCGATGCCATTCGTTGTCCCGACTGCAGCGTATCGATGACCTATCACACCACGGGCTCGTCCTACGAGTCGGGTGAGATGCGTTGTCATTGGTGCGGCAGACGATCCCCCTTGCCCAAGGTATGTCCCTCCTGCGGTGGTACCCATCTGGCAAAAATGGGATACGGAACCCAACGGATCGAGCAGGAGCTCTCGGAGCTTTTACCCGACGCGCGGATTCTCCGCATGGATGCGGACACCACCGCCTCCCGCTATTCCTACGAGGAGATGCTCTCCTCCTTCCGAAGTCATCAGAGTGACGTGCTTCTCGGCACGCAAATGGTTACTAAGGGGCACGATTTTCCCGACGTGACGCTGGTTGGCGTGCTTTTGGCGGACGCTTCTCTGTATCTGGACGACTACCGAGCCGCCGAGCGCACCTTCTCCATGCTGACGCAGGTCATTGGCAGAGCGGGGCGCGCCAGCAAGGCGGGAGAGGCGATCATTCAGACCTCCAATCCCGACAACGAGTGTATTCGTCTTGCCTGCGCGCAGGACTACGAGCGTTTTTACGCCACCGAGATCCGTCTGAGAAAGGCGCTGGTTTTTCCTCCCTTCTGCGATATCGTTTCTCTCATGCTGACCTCCCCCGACGAAAAGGAGCTTCTCAAGGCATCGGGCATTCTGTCCGATAAGCTTCGCTCGGCACTCTCGGGTGACTATCAGGACGTTCCCGCCGTGGTATACGGTCCCTTTGAGGCACCCGTTTACAAGGTGGAGAGCCGCTACCGTATGCGGATGATCGTCAAGTGTCGTCTGACCCGTCGCAGTCGCGCGCTGTTCTCGGAGATCCTCAGCACCTTTTCCCAATCGGGTGTCCGCGGCTTGAATCTTTCCATTGACTTTAACCCGTCCTCTCTCTGAGGAGCATTCATTTTTATTTCTCTAAAAATTACCGTTTCCCGAAAGGAGATTTTTATGGCTAAATTGAAAATACTGAAGGTGGGCGACCCTGCTCTTCGAAAGGTCTGCCGCCCCGTCGATACCATCACGCCCCGCGTGCTGACCCTTCTTGACGATATGATCGATACCATGCGCGCCGCAAACGGCGTGGGTCTTGCCGCTCCCCAGGTGGGCGTGCTTCGCCGCATCGTGGTAATCGAAACCGACGAGGACGGTCTGATTGAATTGATCAACCCCAAGATCATCGCCTACTCGGGTGAGCAGGAAAGCGAAGAGGGTTGTCTGTCCGTCCCGGGTCGTTGGGGCATTACCCGTCGTCCCATGCACGTAACCGTCCGCGCCATGAACCGCAAGGGTGAGGTGGTGGACATCACAGGCTCGGGACTTCTTGCCAAGGCATTCTGCCACGAGCTGGATCATCTGGACGGCAAGCTCTATATCGACTGCGCGCTCCAGATGCTGGACGCGTAAGACGAGGTATTATCATGAAGCTTTTATTTATGGGCACGCCCGATTTTGCCGTATTCTCTCTGCGCGCCTTGAAGGAGGCGGGACACGAGATCGTCGGCGTCGTCACCCAGCCCGATAAGCCCAAGGGACGGGGCTATGCCCTGCTTCCTCCCCCCGTAAAAGCCTACGCTCTTGAGGAGGGCTTGGCGGTCTATCAGCCCGCGACCCTCAAGGACGAAGCCTTTGCCACGCTTTTAGCGGAACTCAACCCCGAGGTGATCGTGGTGGTGGCTTACGGTAAAATCCTTCCCGCTTCGGTTTTGAATTATCCCGTCTTGGGCTGTATCAACGTACACGGCTCGCTTCTGCCCGAATATCGGGGAGCCGCCCCCATGCAGCGGGCGATCCTTGAGGGCAAGACGGTGACGGGCATTACCACCATGTATATGGACGTGGGACTCGACACGGGAGATATGCTTCTGCGCGAGGAATTGCCCATTGACGATAGCGACAATTTTGAAACCATCCACGACAAGC
>JAZORA010000138.1:0-5516 GCA_045656365.1 Eubacteriales bacterium
TTAATATAGTTCATGGTATCATAAATAGCCATTCCGGCGGTTACTGAACCGCCGGGGCTATTGATGTAAAAGCAAATATCCTTGTCGGGATCCTGAGCTTCCAAAAAGAGAAGCTGAGCAACAACCAAGGATGCGGTTGCATCGTTGACTTCATCGGACAAAAAGATGATACGGTCATTGAGCAATCTGGAAAAAATGTCGTAAGAGCGTTCACCCTTACTGGTCTGCTCAACTACCATAGGAACCAACGCATTAAAAATTCTGTTTTCCGAATGATTCATTTCATTCACCTCCAAATATTTGTTGCACAATCGGGAAGGGGATTCGTTCACTAATAATTACTTAACGGTAACGACTGCCTTTTCCTTTACGAAATCCATTGCCTTCTGAACCTTCATATCCTCGGCAATGGCAGAAGCATCGATGGCTTCCTTAACCTGATCCAGCTCCATACCGTAAGAAGAAGCGATCTTCTCGTATTCGGCGTTAACGTCCTCTTCGGTTGCCTCAAGATTTTCAAGAGCTGCAATCTTTTCGAGAGCGAGTCTTGCCTTTACCTGACGCTCAGCCTGAGGTCTCATCTGCTCACGGAGAGCATCCAGATTCATACCGGTGTACTTGAAGTAGGTCTTCAGATCAAGTCCCTGAGAGCGGAGTCTGGTGTCGTAGTCACGAACGTAGTTCTCGGTCTCAGCCTCGTACATAGCCTCAGGAATCTCTGCCTCAAGCTTCTCGATCAGTGCCTCAACCAGCTTATCTTCTACTGCATGATCCGCAGCGGACTCATGTCTCTTTTCAATTTTTGCCTTAACGTCAGCCTTATATTCAGCAAACGTGTCAAATTCGGAAACATCCTTTGCAAAATCGTCGTCAAGCTCGGGAAGCTCTACACGAGTGATTGCATGGATCTTTACTTTGAATACAGCAGGCTTACCGGCAAGCTCGGCAGCGTGATACTCCTCGGGGAAGGTGACGTTCACGTCAAACTCCTCGTCGATGCTCTTGCCAACGATCTGTTCCTCAAATCCGGGAATAAAGGAGCCGGAGCCAAGCTTCAGAGCATAATCGGTGCCCTTTCCGCCTTCGAAAGCAACACCGTCGCAGAAGCCCTCAAAATCGATCACGGTCGTATCACCCAGCTCTGCTGCGCGATCGGTTACATCGATCTCTCTGGAGTTTCTCTCACGGATCATTTCGATTTCCTTGTCAACCTCTTCGTCGGTAACAGCGGTAACTTCCTTTTCAACAGCGATACCGGCGTAGTCCTTGATTTCTACTTCAGGCTTTACATAAACCTTAGCGGAAAGCAGAAGACCGTTGTCATCAATAGAAACAACGTCAAACTCGGGCTGACCAACAATTTCCAGAGCGGACTCTTTTGCAGCCTCAGTATATGCGGCAGGAATCAGGTCGTTGATAGCATCCTCGTAGAATACGCCCTTACCGTACATTTTTTCGATAATGGAACGGGGAGCCTTGCCCTTTCTGAATCCGGGAATTGTGATCGACTTTACCTGCTTGCGATAAACTGCCTGAACAGCAGCCTCAAAGGTCTCCTTATCGACCGAGAATTGCAGCTCGTATCTGTTCTTTTCGATAACTTCAGATTTAGTTAAACTCATTTTAGTTTAAACCTCCGATTGATTAAAAAATTTTTTACATACAGTATATATTGTACTTTTTTTGGCTCGATTTGTCAATAGTTTTTTTGAAATTTAGCGGATTAATTGGGGGATAAAATCCAAGTAATCAGCGGAAATCATATAAAACGTGACGCCTTGGCTTTGAAAGCTGGAAGGAACGCTATAAGAACTGTGAATATGGCCGAAATAGCAGCGTGAAATCTGAAATTCACAGAGTAGATCCAAAATCTCCTGAGAGCAAAAATCACCCCAAAGAGGAGGGAAGTGAAGAAAAGTAATAATTTCCTTACCGGTCTGCTCTCTTAACTTTTTTGCCGACTCAAGGGAAAGTCTGAGACGAATTAGCTCACGATTCATGATTTTCTCATAGTCAACGTCTTGTGAGGCATTTTGCATCGAACGATCGGTAAACCAACCGCGTGAGCCTGCCAAGATATAGTTTTCCACCTCAAAAGCATTGTTGTTTAAAATGTGAATCGTCTTGATCGAATGCTCGGCAAAAAACTTTTCCATTTTGGAGACGGTGCTCCACCAAAAATCGTGATTTCCCTTCATAATGATCTTTTGACCGGGAAGGGAATCGATCCAAAGCAAATCCGAACGTGCCTCTTCTAAATTTAACGCCCATGAAATATCTCCGGGCAACACGACCGTATCGGAATCAGAGATGAGCCTCGACCAATTCTTTTTGATTTTATAAACGTAATCCTTCCAGCGGTTTCCAAAGACCTCCATGGATTTTTGATTGGTTTTGGTATCCAAATGCAGATCTGCCATCACAAAAATAGCCATATTGAACTCCTTATGATGAATGTATGATCTTGTTACTTTCTGCGAATAATAAGAATATTCCAAAAAAGGAGGATAATATTATGAACAGAGAAAACGAAATGAACGGATGCAAGACCGGCAGCAAGAACCATATTAAGGGAATTTGCTGTGATGTAAAAAACTGTGTTTATCACGACTGCGAGACCTATTGCACGGCAACGCAGATTGCCGTAGGACCCAGCAGCGCGACCAGCAGCTCTGATACTGCTTGCGCTACGTTCAAGGAAAGAAAGTAACAAGTAGACGATAAAAGGGGTTGCCGCCATGTGCGGCAACCCCTTAACAACGTTTTCCGAGGCTTATCATTCGATAAACTTGAACACCTCACTCAGCATGTCCTCGGTCTCGATTACTGTGCTGAAGCGAACGGTTCTCTCGGCAAGATTGCGAAGGGGAAGTGTGATTTCCGTACCCGTCAAGGCAGAAAGATCATCCAGTGCACCTGTATCCTTCGAAGCGTCACGATCGGTAATGGAATGATAAACATCTGCGGCAAACTTATACGGGCTTGCCGTGGATGCTACGATCATCTTCTTGCCATCCTGATACTCAGCCATATATTTCTCGGCACAATTCAGCGCAACGGATGTATGGGTATCAGCAAGATAACCGTGCTCGTCAAAGAACTTTTTCAGTGTAACGCCAGTTTCATTCTCGTCCGCAAAGTAACCGATGAAATTCTCTTCGATTTGCTTCTTGATTTTCTCGGAAACAGTATACTGCCCCACCGTGTTAAGCTCCTTCATATACGTGGCAGTTGCTTCCGTTCCGGCGGTGAAGTACAAAAGACGTTCAAGGTTGCTGGAAATCAGAATATCCATCGAAGGAGACATGGTAAGATGGAACTGACGGTTGCGATTATAAGTACCCGTTCTCAAGAACTCGGTCAGAACGTTGTTGGCGTTGGACGCACAAATCAGCTTGCCCAAGGGCAATCCCATTTTCTTTGCGATATATGCCGCAAAGATGTTACCAAAGTTACCCGTGGGAACACAAACATTCACCGTTTCGCCGTACTGGATTTCTCCCGCCTTCAGCATATCACAGTACGCAGAAACATAGTAGACGATCTGCGGCGCCAGACGACCCCAGTTTATCGAGTTGGCACTGGAAAGAATGTAGCCATTTTCAAGCAGTTCTTCTTTTGCCGATTTGTCGGAGAAGATCTTCTTTACACCGTTCTGGGCATCGTCAAAATTGCCCTTGATGGCGCATACGTTGACGTTGGATCCGGTCTGAGTTGCCATTTGAAGCTTTTGAACCTTGCTGACGCCGTCTACAGGATAGAACACCATGATCTTGATGCGTTCGATATCCTTGTATCCCTCAAGCGCCGCCTTACCCGTATCGCCCGAGGTTGCCACCAAAATCAAAGCGGTATTGCTCTCACCGGTTTTTTCAAGGGCTCGAGACAGGAGACGAGGCATAATTTGAAGAGCCATATCCTTAAAAGCCGCCGTAGGACCGTGCCAAAGCTCCAGCGAGAAGATAGAATCCGTAACCTTATTCAGAGGAGCAGCGCCGCCGGGGAAGGAGTTCTCGCAGTAAGCGTCGCGGCAATCCGCCAAAAGCTCTTCCGCCGTATAATCGGTCAAAAACTTAGACAGCACGTATGCGGCTCTTTCGGGGTATGATTTCTCACAAAGATCAAGAATCTCTGCTTCGGTAATAGCGGGAAGCTCTTCGGGAACGAACAAGCCACCGTCTGCGGCAAGGCCTTTTTTGATGACCTCGGCAGAGTCAAATTTGTTTTTCTCGTTATCTCTCGTGCTAAAATACTTCATTTGCTGTAATAATCCTTTCTTGGGAAACTAAAATCTATGGATCATAGGTTGACACCATACGTCAACTCAGATGCCAAATGCATTGGGAATATGATGTATCCGAAATTCCTTACCGGTCAATGGATCGAGATAGATTTCAATCACATCCATTCTGGGCTGAGGAAAGGTTCGTTTGGATCCTGATAAATATGCTTTTGCCGCTTGAAGCAAGCGTTTTTGCTTTTTGCGATCCACCGCTGCGGAGGGCGGACCGAACTTGGATTCAACGTTGGGATCAACCGTTCTGGTCTTTACCTCAACAAATAATATGTAATCCTTATTGGTAGCAATGATGTCGATCTCATTATGAGAAAGATGCTTATTGGTCTCTAAAATTTTATAGCCGTTCTTTTTTAAAAAGTGAGCGGCAATTTGTTCGCCTTTTCTTCCGATATCCGTTGTCGTCATAGTTATTTGTCCTGCAAAAAGCGGATAAATTTGGTTCGATGGATGGGACTGGGACCATGTGTGTGTAACGCGAGAATATGATCCTTGGTTCCGTATCCTTTATGCTTGGCAATGCCATATTGGGGATATTGGCGATCCAGATCAACGCAAAGGCGATCACGCGTTACCTTGGCAAGAATCGAAGCGGCGGCAATGGAGGGCGACAATGCGTCACCATGAATCACTGCTCTCGCGGGAAGAGGGAAATCTCTTGCGATATTTCCGTCAATCAAAGCAAAGCTCGGAGTGACCGATAAAGCGGAAATTGCGCGTCTCATCGCCAACAAGGTTGCCTCCAGAATATTGGTTTGATTGATCTCCTCAACCGAAGCCTCGGAAATCGCATACGAAACTGCGGATTCACAGATCGCATCAAACAGTTTTTCTCGCTTCTTTTCCGTCAGCTTTTTAGAATCGTTCAAGCCCTCAATATAAAGTCCTTCAGGAAGAATAACAGCGGCAGCGACCACAGGGCCGCAAAGAGGTCCTCTCCCCGCTTCATCGACGCCACAGACAATAGGGAAGCCTTCAGAAACGATTTCGTGCTCAATCGAATAGTCTAACATCCGGTTATCCTTTCTTTGGGAGCGGGTCTAAGGAGATACGCCCGATTTTTGCCGCGCGGAATTCATCCAGCAGCATATTTGCCGTTCGTTCCATATTGACCTCACCGCCCGAGATCAAAAATCCTCGTTTTCTTCCGACCAAAGATAAAAGATCGTAAGCATCCATTTCTTCTGCAGTCGGAAGTTCGCTTATTTTATAACGATCA
>JAZORA010000139.1:0-9953 GCA_045656365.1 Eubacteriales bacterium
CTTGAGGTCATTTGCCGTCTGGTGGCAACGGGTAGCTTTATCCGCCGTTACGGTGAGTACATCAAGGACGGTACGCCTCTCGAGGGTGGCTACGTAGAGTGCACCTTCAAGAACGACGCCAAGGGAGACCCGCTGGTAACCGGTGAGGGTCTGGTAGCGCTGAAGGTCATGACCGCCGAAATGTTCGAGAGCCTGAAGGCGCAGACGCTGGCGATCACCAAGATCGTTGCCGACGACCTGAAGGAGATCGGACTTGACTTGTGGGATATCAAGTTTGAGTTCGGTTATCACAACGGCGAGGTGGTTCTCATTGACGAGATCGCTTCGGGCAACATGCGCGTCTATAAGGACGGCAAGATCGTAGATCCCGTTGAGCTGGCCAAGCTGATTCTGAACAGATAATTATTAGGAAAAAATACAAAAAAAGGACAGAGGATTTTGAGATTCTCTGTCCTTCTTTCTTGACAAATCGAGAAAAGTGTTGTAAAATAATATATGATTAGAATATAATGAGGATAATGTTGTTATTTGAACGTCGAAGGGAGGCGTTGAGTTGAGAAAATTTTTGATTGGATCTCGTAATATCGAGCGAGACAGCTATCTTTGGAATATGATCGGAACCACGCTGATGGCGTTCCAATCGGTGATCCTACTGATGATCCTGACCCGTGTGGTCGGATTGGCGGACGCGGGAATTTTCTCGATTGCTTACGCCAACGCAAACCTGATGCTTGTGATCGGTAAATACGGCATGCACAATTTCCACGTGTCGGACACGAAGCCTCTCTATTCCTTCGGCGATTATCGCCGCTCCCGTATTTTGACGGTGTTCCTTATGCTCACCGTTTCGCTGGGCTATGCGGTCTTTGCGGTTCTCCGCAACGGAGCGTCGACAGAGAAGGGAATCATTCTCTTCGCCATGTGCGCATGGAAGGCGGTTGACGCCATCGAGGACGTGTATTGCAGTCTCTATCAGCAGCGCGGACGTCTCGATATCTCGGGTAAGATCATGACGGTGCGTCTGGTGATATCGCTGATCTTCTTTACCGCGCTTCTCTTTGTGACGCGCAGCTTGATGATCTCCCTCATCGCCAGCACGGTCTTTTCCTTCCTGCTGTTTCTCCTTCTCAACGCCTTGTGCCGTAAGGATTTTTTGGCGCAGATCCGAGAGAAGGCGGAGAACCGACGGGTGGGACGGCTTCTCGTGGGATGCTTCTCACTGTTCCTCGTGGGCTTCTTGTCCTATTACATCACCAATGCTCCCAAGTACGCCATCGACAGTCTGCTTAGCGACGAGCTTCAGGCGTGCTACGGATTTATTTCCATGCCCGTGTTTGTGATCGGGCTTCTCGGAAACTATCTTTTCAATCCCCTGATCCAGCCCATGTCCGAGCATTGGGCAAAGGGAGACACGGCGTTTGTGACGCGTCGTCTCATTCGCCAGACCTTTGTGGTTCTCGGAATCACCACGGTCTGTCTTCTGGGCGCGTTCCTTTTGGGAATCCCCGTGCTTTCCCTCTTGTACGGTACCGATTTGACAGGATATCGAACCGAGCTCTTGCTTCTTTTGGCAAGTGGCGGATTTTTGGCGATTTCCAATCAGCTGATGACGGTCATTGTCATTCTCCGTCGGCAGAAGCTGTTGATCATCGGGTACGGACTCTCTGCTCTGATCGCCCTGATCTTTGCTTCTCCCGTGGTCGAGAGATGGGGCATTCTCGGAGCAACGCTCCTCGAGCTGGGCTTGATGATCTGCCTGTGCGTGGCGTTCACGGTCCTCTTTATCCTTCAGCTTCGTCGGGCAAAATCCTTGAAAGTACAGGAGTAAGCGTATGAAAATCGGAATTTTAACCATGTATCGCTCGGGCAATTACGGCGCGACCCTTCAGGCGTATGCCACCAAGCAGGCGATCAATGAAAACGGCTTCGGCGAGGCGGAGATCATTCCCTATTGCTCGGATGCCATCAAGCAGAAAATCGACAAGAAATTTATAAAAAAGGTTGGACTCTTTCACACGGCGGTGGCTTGTGTGGAAAAGGTCTACTATCACCCCCGTATGAAAAAGGTGGGTGCGTTCGTGGACGAAATGGCGGGGAAGCGCGATCTGAAGAAGGAGGAGCTGCCCGCGCTGAATGAAAAATATGATATTTTTCTGTCGGGAAGCGACCAGATCTGGAATCCTCAGCTTCAGCTGGGAGATACCTCGTATCTTTTGGATTTCGTTACCGACGACCGTAAAAAGCGGAGCTATGCCTCAAGCTTCGGTGTCAAGAAGATTCCCGACGAATATCGGGAGGATTACTGCCGCCTGCTTTCTGCCTATGAGCGGATCACCGTTCGGGAAAAGGCGGGTGCGGAGCTGGTGGAGGAGCTGCTGGGCCGCTCGGCGGAGCTGGTGATCGACCCCGCGCTTCTTCTGACCCCCGAGCAGTGGAACGCCAAGCTCCCCGAAAGACAGTGGAAGAAGAAATATGTGTTCGCTTACCAGATGGCGCATTCTCCCCTGATCGCCCGCGCGGTCGCCAAGGGAAGAAAGAGCCTCGGCGTGAAGGCGCTCTTCGTTCCGTTCCCCATTCTGGGCGTTTGCCGTTGCCGTCCGAAGCTGAATCTTTCCTCCTTGGAATGGGTCGCCGCCATTCGGGATTCCGAGTGCGTGATCACCGACTCCTTCCACGGCGTTGTTTTTGCCATTATATTTAAAAAGAAATTTTATTATATGATCACCTCGGATACGGTTCGGGGACGTCTGTCTCGTCTCGAGACACTTCTTGAGTCTCTTGGAATCGAGAACCGTCTGGTGAGTGACGTGAGCCAGTGTGATTTCAGTGAGTCCATCGATTACGATCGCGTGCATGCGCTTCTGGATCAGTACCGCGATCGATCCTTGCAGATTTTAAAGGAGTTGGTAAGCCATGAGAATTGATAAGCTCCCCGTTGATTGTTGCGGTTGCTCCGCGTGTTACGCGGTCTGCCCCACGCAAGCCATCAAAATGGTACCGAACGAGCAGGGCTTTTTGTATCCCCGGATCGACGACAAAACGTGCGTGGATTGCGGAAAATGCGCGAAGGTTTGCTCCTTCAAAAAGGATCACGCCAAGGCGCAGGGGGCAATTGAGCCCGAATATTACGCGGCGATTCACAAGGATCCCCAAAGCCGAGCGGTCAGCCGTTCGGGCGGCGCGTTCTTTTCCTTCGCCCAGACCGTCCTTTCGGAGGGCGGTGTGGTATACGGCGTGGTTTTGACCCCCGAGCTTCTCGCCTCGACCGTACGGATCGACGACGAAAAGGAGCTTAGCCGTTTGCAGGGCTCCAAATACGTTCAGAGTGACAAGAACGACTCCTACCGTCTGGCGAAGAAGGATCTGGACGAGGGACGGACGGTTCTGTTTTCGGGAACGGGCTGTGAGATCGGAGGACTTCACTCCTATCTTCAGGCGACCCGCACCAATACCGAACGCTTGATTACCTGCGACCTGATCTGTCACGGTGTTCAAAGCCCTCGGGTTTGGGAGGACAATCTCGAGTATCTCGGGAAGAAGATGAAAAAGCCCATTGAGGCGGTGTCCTTCCGAGACAAGCGCTTTGGTTGGCACCCACACATTGAATCCTACCGCGCGGGCAAGAAAACGAGGTTTGCCAACCGTTACACCACGCTGTTTTACGATCGCGTTTCGATTCGTCCGTCCTGCGGCATTTGCCACTTCTGCAGCTACGACCGAAGCGGCGACTTGACGTTAGCCGATTTCTGGGGCGTGGAGCAGCTGGGACTTCCCGAGGATATCACCAAGGGCGTTTCGCTTTTGATGGTTCACACGCAGAACGGTAAGGATCTGGTGGAAAAGGCGAAGGAAAGACTGGAGGTTTATCCCGTGACCAAGGAGCAGACCAGACAAAAGAATCTTATCGCTCCGTCGCCGCTGAATTCCGAGCACGAGCGGTTCTGGCGGCTCTATCATAAGGACGGGTACAAAAAGACCTCGGATCGGTTCTACAAGCCCTTTAATCGTGTACAGCTCATGTATAATTATTTGTTCAGGAGAAATAAAAAATGACATTGAACATTTTATATTGCAGTGACAACAACTACGCTCCCTACCTTGGCATCTCCATGGTGTCGGTGATGGAGCATAACAAGGATGCGGAAAAGATCGTTTTCTATGTGGTAAACGACCGAATTTCCGAGGATAACCTTGCCCGCTTGAAGAGACAGGTGGAACAGTACGGCGAGAACCGTCAGCTGATTCTCATCGACGGTCAGTCCTGGGTAGAGCAGCTGGTTGCGATGGATATTCTTCCGTATAGAGGAGGACAGACCACCAATCTTCGCCTGTTCTTCATGGAATACATAGCCAAGGACGTGGAGCGCCTTCTGTATTTGGATTGCGATACCATCATCTGCGGCGACCTGACGCCCATGTTCGAGACCGAAATGGAATCGACGGCAGCTGCGGTGGTATTGGATTCTCTGAGCGGGGTAGACTATAAGAAGATCATCGGCTTTAAGGAAGAGGATCAATATTTTAACGCGGGCGTGATTTTGTTCAACGTGAAGAATTGGGTTGCCCATGAGTGTGAGAAGACTCTTCGCGCCAATATGAAGGACCCGAAGCAGCATCTTCCCAACAACGATCAGGATTTCTTGAACATCCTTTTGAAGGACGACAAGACGATCCTCTCCCCCAAGTATAATTTCCAGACCACCCATCAGGTCTATTCCGATCGGACGTATTTCGCCACCTACGGGCAGTCGTCCTATTATACGAGGGAGGAGATCGACGAGGCAAGAAATGCTCCCGTGATCCTCCACGCATATCGCTTCCTCGGTCAGTTCCCGTGGCATGCGAAATCGCTTCATCCGTGGCGCGCTCTTTGGTGGGAGTACGTTGCGAAATCCGAGTGGAGTGATCTTTCTCCCAAGGAGAACCAAGGCGCACTGTTTAAGATCGAGCGCGTGATTTTCAGAATAAGCCCCAAGGCGGTCTTTTTGCCCCTTCTCCAAAAGTGGCAAACCCGCACCTTTAAAAAGCGTTTTAACCTGATGCAGAAAAAGGGAGCAAAATAAATATGAGAAACAAAAAAGTATCGGTTTTATGCCTTTTCTTGGCGCTGTGTGTTCTCCTTGGCAGCCTTTCCGTTTCGGCGGCAGATGCCATAGAGTCATCGCCGTTTGAGGGAAAGGGCAAGGCGGATGACCCCTACCTGATTCAATCGGTGGAGGATCTGGTTCGCTTGCGCGAGCTGGTTCATGAGGGAAATTCCTTTCAGGATCGCTATTTTCTTCAAACCGTAGATCTGGATCTTGCCACCACAGAGGAGACGAAAATCTGGTTTCCCATCGGTACGTGGTGGGACGGCGAGGACCGATTCTTCTTTGGAATTTATAACGGCGGCGGACACGTGATCAAAAACCTGAATACCGAAAACTCCATCTCGGGTCTCTTTTCCTTCCTTGGCGGAACGGTCATGAACCTGGGAATCGAGAGCGGACACATTCAGGGCGATTACGTGGGCGCCATTACCAGCCACGCCACGGGCGGCTTTGCCAGAATCATCAACTGTTATAGCCTGGCAGACGTTACGGGTATTCGCGCGGGCGGTCTTGCCGATAACTTTTACGGCGGTACGATCATCAATAGCTGGTCGGCAGGAGAGATCAACGGAAGCGAAACCGAGGGAGGCATCGTCGCCTTCGGCGTGTCGTTTCTGTTTGACTCCTTTTCGATTGGCGAGCTTCCTCCACACAACGAGGGAAGCGCGGGCCTGTCCTCCGGCGCGTATTCGATCCCTCGGGACGAGGCGAATATCCCCGCGCTGATTCAAGCCATGAAGGACCGCGCGCACCCCGATCGCACGTGGATGGCTCAGGCGCTCTATACCATGGACGGAACGGGAACCGAGAAGGATCCCTATCAGGTGGACGAGGTGAATGACCTTCGTCTCATTGAGTTTTTTATCAATGCGGGAAACGGCGTTAATTTTTACGGGACGTATTTCGTGCAGACCGCGGATATCGATCTGGCAGACCATGGGACTTGGCGTCCCATCGGAAGCGCCTCTCTTCCGTTCTGCGGATATTACGATGGCGCGGGTCATGCCATCTCCAACCTGAATATTCAGGGGGGTGACGGAGAGGATGTGGCGCTCTTCGGCGCCCTCAACGGAACGGTCATGAATCTTGGTATCGAGAGCGGACGGATCGAGGGAGATCGCGCCGCCGCTATCGTCGGATGCACGACCGCGAACGCATCCATTATTATCAACTGCTACAACAAAGCAGAGGTAATCGGTCGAACCAGCGCTGCGGGAATCGTAAACTCTTTCCCCGGAGGACTGGTGATCAACTGCTTGAATACGGGCGTGATTTCCGCGCCCCGTGCGGCAGGCATTTGCGTGGATAAGCTGTCGAGAATGCAGGCTTGCTTCTCGGTAGGATCTCCTGTGGCTCTGGAGGACACCGAGGGCATCATTCGGCTATCCTGTCGGCAACTTTCCTCGGCAGAGGAGGCGGCGCCTCTTCTGAACGACGCCCTGTATGAAAGCGCAACTCTTTCCAATTATCAAAGAAATCATTTGCTGAAGTGGAACGGAAACGGCGGCTTTAGCGGAGAGCGACACAACTATTTCGCTCAGTTCCTGATCCGGGAAATCGCGGTGGCGCTTCTGGCATTTGCCATTGCCTTCCTTACCTTCCTGATCATTCAGGGAGGCAAGCGGAGAAGATCCCTGAGCCTTCTCGGCGCAAAGCAGACCTTCCTCGATATCAGGCAGGACTATCTTTCCGACCGAGCCCGTCGGGTTCGTACGATCCTTTCCCTGGGATTCGTGTTCTGCTACGGCATGTTCCTTGTGGGGTTGATCAACGGAGATACGCTGATCACCAAGGCGTTTGCGATCCCCGAAATGGGAGACGGCATGATGGATTTCTACAATCCCATGAAATCCACCCTGAAGGGCAATTATTTTGAAGCGGGGCACTATACCGCGGGAACCAGCACCTATCCTCCCGTGGCGAGAGCCATTCTCTGGATGCTCGGCAAGTGTCTCCCCACGGAGGCGCAGTTTGCCAGCGGTAAGGGAATCCGTGAGCACGCGGCAGGACTGATGCTCGTGATCTTCGTCTTCCTGATCGCCTGCCTGATTCTTTTTAAGGTATATTCCAAGCTGACCCCCAAGGGCTTTGGTATGATTACCATCGGCGCCCTGTTCTGCTCGCACATGTTCTTCCTCTATTCCAGAGGAAACACCCTGATCTTCGTGCTGGTATTTTCCGCGCTGTTCCTTGCGGGCTACAAGTCGGAAAATCCCGTTTTGCGGCATCTGTCTTACGCCTGCCTTGGCTTGGCGGCTGCCATCAAGATCTATCCCGTGGTTCTCGGACTGTTGGTGGTCAGAGAGAAGAGGGTGAAGCACATTCTGCAATGCATTGCTTACGGCGTTGCGTTCTGTGTGGTCCCCTTCCTGATCATTGGCGTAGACGAGCTGATGCTGTACGTTCGGAACGTGACCACCTATCTTGGGGATTCGGCGATGCACAATCGGGAGGGTTTGCTCAGCTACGGCGCGATCCTTGCGACGCTGGCTGACCGACTGCTCGGCAATGCGGAGATCGGTACGGCGATCGCCAAATATACGCTTCTCCCCCTGGTGGCGCTTCTGGGCGTTTGTGCTTGCATTTCCAAGAAGGAGTGGAAGGCGGTCATGGCGGTCATGCTGATCCAGGTGCTTTATCCCGGAGCCAGCGTTTCCTACTGCGGCGTGCTGTACGCCCTGCCCATGCTGGTGTTTGCCAAGGAAGCGGGAGAGCAGAGAAGAGAGTACCTGTATGCGGGCTTGTTTATCGCGATGCTGGCGCCCTTCCAATTCGTTGCGGGTGCTTGGGGCGGATCGAGACTGGGGGTATGCGTATTCGTTGCCACCAATAGCGTGATCTTCGCCATGGCGCTGATCGTGGATTGCCTCACGGATGGGGCAAGGGATCTGTGCCGGTGGGTGAACGGAAAAAGACTTTCTCAGCAAGCGACGGCAGAGGACCTGAGCTTGGCGACGGAAAAGGAATAAAGAAAAAGCCAGGACGGAGAATAAAGATTCTCCGTCCTTTTTGTACAACGAAAACCACGGGATAGTCGCGTGGTTCAATAAAGGCTATTGCCTATAAACAGAAAGCAGATAAAAAGTTAGCGAAGAATGTTTATGTGTCAAAGGCTCCCTCCGAGAGGGAGCTGTCGAGCGTATGCGAGACTGAGGGAGAATGCGTAACCTTAATTAAGCAGTTATAATGAGGCGAGAGAAAACGTTAAAGTTTCGCTTGCTCCTTCCACCGCAAGCGGTCCCCCTTCCTCCCGGAGGAAGGCTATTTGCGCAACCCGTTTACGGGTAGCAAGTAATGGTTGCGTGGCTGGCAGGCCAGTACACGGCGCACTTGTGTGCAGCCAATAATATTAGGGCTATGCCCGAAAATGAAATA
Organism: Eubacteriales bacterium; assembly: GCA_045656365.1. Lineage (GTDB taxonomy): Bacteria > Bacillota > Clostridia > Oscillospirales > CAG-272 > HGM12713. The sequence continues at coordinate 8,466 of JAZORA010000139.1, forward strand.
CCCCCCGTTTTACGGGGGGATTTTTATTATCAATGCGATTCGATTTGGATTACGGTTACTTTTTTATTTTGTTTGCGAAAGGCTTGAATGGTATGTGCCGTTCCCTTAGAGCATCCGTCCCAGAAGGCGAGCACCTCGTCGGCGTAACGGGCGATCTCCTCGTTTCTCTTCAGGGGGGCGGCTCTTTTGTATCGGGCATAGTCGGGGAGAATTTCGGTCAGGGGAAGTCCGTTTTTTTCGGCAAATTCCCGTGCCAAGGTGTCAACGCCCTTCGCTCCGCCCGAAACGATCTCGGTGGTGTTTTCGGGAATATATGGGTCAATAGAAAGCTGCGTGATGGTCCGCGACCCGATGATTGCCAGTTTCATAAATGCCTCCAATGGATATATTTTAGATATGTTATGTGTCTATTTATTACATTATAGCACAAAATAAGTGTAAAGTAAACATATAATGTATTTAAAGTGAGGTTTTTATGGCAACAAAAAGTTTATCAATAAGAATTGATGAAGAAATATTGGACAAGCTGCACGTAATTGCAGATTATGAGGGAAGAAGCGCCAATAGCCAAATTCTTGTATTGATTCGCGATTTGATTGAAGCATACGAGGAAAAACACGGAGAAATCAAAACGGGGAAGAGAACGTAAGTTCAATGGTACCGTAGGGCGGGGGGATCCGCCCTTTTCTATGTTTGCATAAACCAAGTTTTGATTTTTAAACGAAGAAACGGACCGTCGGGGTAGCGAAGCGGCGCGAGGGGAGTGAATGACACCACGGTGTGGTGTCAGAGCCCGAGCGTGACCGAACCGCAGTAGACCGCCGGTCCCTACGGGTTTGTAGGTAATTCAAAGGCTCCCTCCGGGAGGGAGCTGTCGCGGAGCGACTGAGGGAGAGCGCGAATTTTCAAGGAAGCAGTTACAATGAAATGAGAGAAAAAGCGAAAGCTACGCAGGCTCGGCACCTCCCTCTCGGAGGGAGGCTTGGGGGTGAACCCCTACGGGAATATGGTTCGTTGCGCTCGCTTTGGCTTTTGCTTTTCAATAAAAATAAGGTGCCACCCCTTGCGAGATGGCACCGTAGAATACCTCTCGCGTAGTTGTCACACCATCTATAACCCACTTTTCCAGCCGATTATTGCGATACCGTATTTCTACCGAAATATAGTATGGTTGGAAAAAGGGTATAGTACCCCCTTGTAGGTTATTTTCATTATTAAGATGATGTGACATAATTATTATAACACTCTGTGAGCGTAATTTCAATAGAAAAATAAAAAATAAGGTGTCACCCCTTGCGAGATAGCACCGTAGGGCGGGGATTTGCCGCGCCCTACAAGGCTTCCGACGCGGAAGCGGCGCGTCAATGTTACGAACCCAGCGCATGTAACATGCGCCGTGTCGATGAACGACCCGGCGCAGACCCGTACGGGAATTTGCCGCGCCCTACAAGGCTTCCGACACGGAAGCGGCGCGTCAATGTTACGAAC
>JAZORA010000140.1:0-2241 GCA_045656365.1 Eubacteriales bacterium
TACTTTCTTTTCAAAATTTTGAAAAACTATATGGCAACGCAGAAACCAATTAGTTGGAAGTTTTCTTTGCATACTTTCTTTTTCAAAAGAAAGTATGGTGGTTACTTTCTTTTCAAAGAAAGTAACAGGGGAAACCCCCACTTGTGTGTTTCCCCTCTTTCAGCTTCGCTGAAATTCACCCCTTCGTGGCGCTTATGAACGCTATTGCGTGTGCTATGCGCCCCCGCGCCCCGCAGTCGCCTTTCGTGAAAAGCGACGCAAAAGCTTTTAAAGCGGGGGCTGTGCGAACATTGTGGCGACACTTATGCCTTGGCGGTGTTCTTGAGAAGAATGGAAATGCATTTCAGAAGAACACTACGGGATTTGGAATCCAATGTGCCCCAGATCTTTACAAGCTTCAGCTTTTCCGCCGACAGCTCGGTTAAGGTTTTGGCGTTAGTCTCGGCTAACGCTTCGTAAATGGTATCGACAAAGGTTTCCCGTTCCTCGGCGGTCATGCCATTCAGCCAGACCTTCAGAGAGTTATCCAGCACACGGCTCTCCCCCGTAATGGTATCAAGATGAATAAACTGTCCCCCGAGAACCTCCCAGGAAAAGGCGTTGTGCTGCAAAAGACCCGTGGCGTTGCTTTTGACCACCTCGTAGATCTCCTCATGCTCGAGAAGCATACCAACCACAGAGGAGTGAGGAACGATGGTACGGAATTTTCCTCGTATTCCGTCGTAATCGACCCCACCAATGAACTCGGCGTTAAAGCCGGGTCCGTCGTTGTTGAATACCGTCACAATCCGCTCCTTCAAGGAAGGATCGCACTTGACGGCGGCATAAACCGCCAGATTTCCGCCCTTGCTGTGTCCGCCAAGATAAAAGTCGCTCTTCAGGTGGGGGGCGATCCGCTCTACGTACTCCACCGCCTTCAGCTGGGCGGGTACGGGCTGCATAAAGCTCATATTAAAATTTTCTTTCCAGCCGATCAACGTGTCGTCAGTACCTCGAAATGCGATATATGCCATGCCGTCGTCGGGTAAAAAGGTCACGGCGGAAAACTGAAGCTGGGAAACGTCGTCCACTTGGTTAGTGTAGCCTAACATTTTAACCGACGCAAAGCGGCGGGATTTTGCCGCCTTTGCCATGAGGCTGACTACCTCAGGGGGCAAAATCTTGCCGAGATAAGGGATTTCTCCCTTGTGCTGCCGTAAATACTGCCGTGCCGCCTCCCTTAGGGTAATCGGCTTTTCTTGCGGATCGGAGGGAACGATTCCCTCAAAATCCACATAGCAGATCTGCGACAAAATCAGGTTATCCACCTCATTTAATTTAGTTTCGGAAAAGCGAAGATCTCCTCGCCAATCCAGATAGTCAAATAAAGATGCCATCGTTTCTCCCCATGAAGCGCCATGGCGCGCTTCATTTCAAATCATGGTACGCTCCTGCCTTCAAATTTGCTTATGTACGCTCTTGTACTCGTCGTAGAAGCGGTAATAGGGACAGGAATTTGTGTTTCTTCCCAAAAAATCCGCCATTTCGTCCTGATCCAAGCGCTGAATACAAACGTAAGCGTCCAGATATTCGTCGTAATCGTAAAATTCACAGCTCTCGCACGTGCCGACGACCTTTTTCTTGGGCGTTGTCTTATTATTGTTTGTCATAACTAACTACCTTGCTTATCCCTTTAAGTATTTTAACCGATCCAAGCAGTTTTGAAGAATGATCTGCGCGGAAAGGGTGTCGATCACCGTTTTTCTCTTCTTTCCGCGGGTGTTTGTCTCGTTCAGGTAACGGGAAGCGGTCATGGTGGTCATACGCTCGTCGAACATAGCGACGGGTAAGCCGAGGCGCTCCTCTAAAAGATGGGCGAATTTTCGGCAGCGAGCCGCTCTTCCCCCCTCACTTCCGTCCATGTTGACGGGGAGTCCCACCACAAGCGCCGAGACCTTTTCTTGTTTGGCGATCTCCGCCACCGCATCCGCCGTTTTTTCAATGCCGCCGGGACTGACATATCCAATACCGGACGCCAAAAGACGGGAGGGGTCGCAAACAGCAAGACCCGTTCTCGTATCTCCAAAGTCTACACCGAGTATTTTTCCCGAGGTTTTTGCAATCAATTCCAAATCGTTCATATTTCAATCCTTATTTTTATTATATGTGAGGGGACCTACTTTCTTTGAAAAGAAAGCAGGCACCGTACTTTCTTAAGTCGGAGGCCAAGCGGTCTTAGGAAGACAATGGTTCCACTCAACT
>JAZORA010000141.1:0-4508 GCA_045656365.1 Eubacteriales bacterium
ATACCGATAAAGTGTATCTGACGATCCTCGACGAGATGAATATTGCGAGAGTGGAGTATTACTTCGCGGAAATGCTCTCCATTCTTGAAATGCCGTCCCGTGACGAGTGGATCGTGGATCTGGTTCCAAGCGGTTGGCCCTCTGACCCCAAGCATATTGTGAACGGTCGGTTTAATTTGCCCGAGAATATGTGGTACGTAGGAACGGCAAACAACGACGACTCCACCTTTGCCATCTCGGATAAGGTGTATGACCGAGCGATTCCGATCAACATTGATACCAAGGGCGTCAAGTTTGACGCGCCCTATACCGAAAACCTGAGCCTGTCTTACAAGCATTTGGAGGACATGTTCGCCCAAGCTAAGGAAGAGTTTAAGATCGGTGAGGAGACCCTCGCCAAGATCGCGCAGCTCGACGATTACGTAATCGAGCATTTCCGTCTGGCGTTTGGTAACCGTATCGTCAAGCAGCTTCGCGATTTCGTTCCCGTGTATATTGCTTGCGGCGGCACGGAGGTAGACGGTCTCGATTACGTTTTAACCAATAAGATCTTCCGTAAATTCGAGGGCTTGAATCTTGCCTTCATTCGTGATGAGATCGACGGATTGATCGCACACCTTTCCGAGCTGTTCGGTGAGGAAAACATGCAGGAGGCGAAGGCTTACCTGCGCAGATTGAAGAAGCTCGTTTGATGAGCGTCTGATCAGTTCAAAACAACGAAGGGAGGTGAGTCTCGCGTGGCTGAATTGCAGCGGACAATGTTAGAAGAATATTATCAGGATTATATCGAGGGATTCCTGCGCGAGCTCTCCTCCGATGAATTTCACCAATATTTTATCCATGCCGTTCGGTGTGGAAGCTGCAATGTTTCGCTATATGAAAAATTCGTTGAGCGGAATATCGATCTTTCCTGGGTGGAAATGATCGAGGACAGTGTCGTGGCGTTGGATACCATCATCCGTACGCCTCAGCGATACATCAAAAACGAAGAGGAGATCGTCCCCATTGAGATGGTGCGGACGGTCAGCACGGAATCCATTCGGCATTTGGCGCAGCATACCAATATGATCGCCATGGTGAAGGGGGATGAGGTAACCCCTCAGCGAATGTTGAATATCGTCAAGGAAGAAAGCTTTGACACCTACGAGAACCGATTTATTTATACCTTGCTGCAAAAGCTGGACTATTTTCTCGATAAGCGTTTGCAGGTTTTGATTACGGGAAACGATACGCAGGATCTGTTTGAGCTGAAGCTGGACGGAGACTGCGAAGCGGGAATCGACCAATTCAAATACGATCTGAATATATCGTGTGTTACCCCCCACGTGGAGATTCGTGAGGAGGACATGCGCGTGGATGCGGATATTACGCAGTTGAATTCGATTCAGAGAATCGAGCGCGTACGAAAGATCCTTTATAATTTCCAAGGGTCGGCACTGATCAAATCCCTTGCGGGATGTCCGCTGGTTCGTCCTCCGCTCAATATGACCAACGTACTGAAGAAAAATCCGAACTTCCGAAAGGCAGTTGACCTTTGGATGTTTGTGGAGCAATATAACGAGGTGGGTTACAGCGTCAGCCACGTGGAGCGGCAGTCGAACCCCTCGGAGGGATATCTGAATGAGCTGTTTTCGGTTTTGGCATTGCAATATGTCATGCTGAAAAGGCACATGGGGCGCTTGGAGGAGATCGGAGATTATTCCGAGCGAAAGCATGAGACCGAGATCAACGTGATCAAAAAGAATATCGACCATTTCATTGATAGCTACGATATGGAGATCGACGAGATCCGCCGTGTGTTCGTAGAGCGACTGGAGCGTAAAAAGCAAAAGGAGCGTACGCAGTTTAATAAGATTAAGGATGTGCTGAATCGAACCATCACCTTTGAGATGGAAAGGATTCAGGAGGAAAACCAACAAAGAGCGCTTCGCGCAAAGCGGCGTGAGGAGAAGAGAAAGCAAGAGCAGGCGCGCTTGGAGGCGCTTGAGAAAAAGCGACTCGCCGAGGAAGCAAGACTCGCCGAGGAAGCAAGACTTGCCGAGGAAGCGAGACTCATCGAGGAAGCGAGACTCGCCGAGGAAGCAAGACTTGCCGAAGAAGCGCGACTTGCCGAAGAAGCGCGACTTGCCGAAGAAGCAAGACTTGCCGAAGAAGCGCGACTTGCCGAAGAAGCGCGACTTGCCGAAGAAGCGCGACTTGCCGAAGAAGCGCGACTCGCCGAGGAAGCGCGACTTGCCGAAGAAGTGAGACTTGCCGAAGAAGCAAGACTGACTCTGATTGCGCAAAAAAAGGAAAAGAGAGAAAAGGCATGGAGAACGGTAAGCTCGTTGTTTGGCAGAAAACGACCTGCCCCGCCCCCACCACCGCCACCTCCACCACCGCCGCAGCCTAAGCCGCAACCGGCGAAGCCCCCCAAGAAGGAATACAATCCTTCCAGAAAGAAGCAAAGAAACAAGCACCGCTTGGAAAAGAAGAGGATAGATGATGGCAACCAATGAGGTTAAGAAGCGCCTGAAAAAAAGAATAATATTTTCGGCTCTTTTCGTTTCATCTATGCTTATGATTATGATATCCGTAACCTTTTCCTGGTTCCATCAAGTAGAGTCTGCTACCATGTCGGATATAACCATTGACGCCAGAGAAGCAAACAACCTGTTGGTGAAAGCATCGGATGCCGATGTTTGGAGCAAGGTTGTAAAAATGTCGTTTGCGGATGATTTTGAAATGCAGGGTGTTAGCGGCGACGGGATTCGCTTCTTTGAGCCCGTTATAGGAAAAAAAGAGGGAATGAACGATTCGAGTCTGGTCGGTTATAAACAAATTACCGAGGATCTTGCCAAGAGCGGAATTTACGAATTTGAATTCTCATGTTTTGTAGAAAACTCGTTGCCGCTCTATCTGGATTCATCGTCCGCTTTGCTTCCGTCCGCAAAGAGTCCCGAGAGTGCATACGGAAGCTTTTCGGCAGGGCATATCTGTGCGGCAATGCGGGTGGCGATCTTGCAGAAGGTCGATGGTGAATACGTACTGAAATGTATCTGGATCCCCAATGCCACCACGGAGCTGACCACGGTCGGTGAAATTTCCGTGGGTGAGGGGGACGTGGAAAGCGAATATGTTTTTATATCGGACGAAAGCGCAACGGAAAAGGTGACGGTCCAAACGGCACAGGAGCCGAGCGGGCAGATCGAAATTGACGGAGTGCTCTATGCGTGGGGCGATCTGGACGATAGCTTGGAGATCGGACGGATCGAAGGAAATGCGGAAAACGATTTTAAATTGGTTATCTGGATCGACGGAAATGACAGAGAGAGTCATAACGCACTGCTGGACGGACTGGTTTCTGTTCAAATGAAATTCTACGTTGGAGAAGATGAAACGAAAGGAGAGTGACGGCTTTGAATCACAAAACAGGCAAAAAAAGAGTGAAGCGATTAGCCATTGTTTTATATGTCGTGATTCTGTGTATGCTTGTAACAGCCACGCTTTCCTGGTTTGTCTTTGACAAAACAGCATCCGTAGTGAATGAAGGAGATATGCAAATCACGGCGGGGAGCCGTCTGGAGATATCTCTGGATGACGGACAAAACTGGGGAAATGATTTTCCCGTTGAGCTGGATGAGGAATATTCTTACCCCGATATTACGGGCAACGGAAGCGAATTTTATTGTCCCATGTATTTGGATTCCGCAGATCAGACCTTTGACGATGTGAATACGTTCCGTACCGTGGATGAAAGCAATGCACCCATGTACTATATTACCGTGCGGATCAAGTTCAGAACGTCGGCAAACACCAGCGTTTATCTTTCGAGCGACTCGTATGTGAGAGGGAAAAACCTGACGCCTTCCGATGAAAACAGAAGCATTTACGGAAACATAAGCCGAGACGGTATTGCGGGTGCGGTAAGAGTCGCATTCCTTGAGGAAACGGCTGGCAAAGACGTGCTGAAAAATATCTGGATTCCAAATGATCAATACCAATTAGGCTATAATTCGGAGGGAAAGGCTACCTTCAATGAATACGGAACGAGAGAGGGATCGTACGGTTATCAGCTGATCGAGGATGGGCACGTGGTGTCTCACACGTTTACGCCGGATGATTATAGCTCGCGAGCCGTTACGGTTGGAGATGGCACAAGTATTCTTGCCAACCCAACGACCGATACGGAAACACCAAAGATCAACCAAGCCAAGGAGCTGTTGACCTTTACAAACGAAACCTCCAAGGTACAGGAAAAGACATTGATCGTTCGGATTTGGATCGAGGGAACCGACCGAGAGGCGGATAAGGCATTGGTTGGCGGTCTGATGGACTACAAATTCCATTTTGTTTGTATTGACAAAGATGTCAATCGGTACGGTGCCAACGTCGATTATATCGGCGTGAACGCCAATAAAACGCTGACCTTGAGCGAGGACGCTCCGGTAGAGGAGGGTGTGCTGGCTGATCAGGTGGAGTACAGCACCAACGGGATCGATTGGACCCCGTACCAATCAACGGTCAGC
>JAZORA010000142.1:0-3477 GCA_045656365.1 Eubacteriales bacterium
CCAAGGAGGACGTGGAGTACGTGGAGTCGATTTACCGCGATCTCTGTTGGCTGGGTGCCCAGCCCAGCGGTGGTATCTTTTACGGCTCGGACTACTTTGACAAGTGCTACGAATACGCAGAAAAGCTGATCATGGACGGCAAGGCGTACGTGTGCGATCTGTCTGCCGAGGAAATGAAGGAATACCGCGGAACGCTGACCGAGGCGGGCAAGGAAAGTCCTTACCGCAACCGTAGCGTGGAGGAGAATCTGGATCTCTTCCGCCGCATGAAGGCGGGCGAGTTCCCCGACGGTAGCCGTACCCTCCGCGCCAAGATCGATATGGCATCTCCCAATATCAACATGCGTGACCCTGCCATTTACCGCATCGTTCACGTTTCTCACCACCGTCAGGGTGACAAGTGGTGCATCTATCCCCTCTACGACTACGCGCATCCCATTCAGGACGCGCTGGAGGGCATCACCTATTCCCTCTGCTCCCTGGAGTTTGAAAACCACCGTCCGCTTTACGAGTGGGTCATTGACAACATTGGCTTTGAGATCCCCCCCAAGCAAAGAGAGTTTGCCCGTTTGAACGTGACCAACACCGTCATGTCCAAGCGTTATCTCCGCTATCTGGTCGAAAACGATATGGTTGACGGCTGGGACGATCCCCGTCTGCCTACCATCTGCGGTCTGCGCAGAAGAGGATACACGCCTTCGTCGATTTTCAATTTCGTTCGCAGTGCGGGAATCTCCAAGGCAAACAGTCTCGTGGACATCAGCATGCTGGAGCATAGCATCCGCGAGGAGCTGAACGCAGAGGCGCCCCGCCGCATTGCCATTCAGCACCCCATCAAGGTGGTCGTTACCAACTATCCCGAGGATAAGGTGGAGTATTTCGATCTGCCCAATCACCCCCAGAATCCCGAGGCGGGCGTTCGATCCCTGCCCTTCACCCGTGAGCTTTATATTGACGCGGCAGATTTCGCCGAGGTTCCGCCTCCCAAGTTCTTCCGCATGAAGCCCGACGGAGAGGTTCGTCTGATGGGCGCGTATATCGTCCGTTGCAACGAGATCGTCAAGGATGCGGAGGGCAACGTGGTTGAGATCCGTTGCACCGCCGATCTGGAAACGAGAAACGGCAATCCCGTGGACGGAAGAAAGATCAAGGGAACGATCCACTGGCTCAGCGCGACTGCCGCCAAGGAGGTCACCCTCATGCTCTACGACCGTCTCTTTACCATTGAGAACGTGGGAGCCATTCCCGAGGACAAAACCTACAACGATTACCTCAACCCCGAATCCCTGACCGTGATCAAGGGCGCCATGGTAGAGGAATCTCTCGCTGACGCGGTGGCAGGTGAAAAGTTCCAGTTCGTACGCGACGGCTACTACTGTAAGGACACGAAGCATGAGAACACCTTCAACCGTATCGTGGGTCTGAAGGATAGCTTCCCTGCAAAGAAAAACTAAAAAACGATCGACGTTGATCGTAAGGAGCGCTTTATGTTTTTGAAATTTCTGATTGGGTACTTGATTGCCATTTCGGTGGTATCGGTGGTGGTTTGCATCTATGATAAGATTGCCGCCAAGCACAACCCGAAGCACCGTACCCGCGAGAAAACCCTGCTCCTTTTGTCGGCGCTGGGAGGCTCGGTCGCCATGCTTGTGACCATGCTTCTCATTCGACATAAAACCAAGCACATGAAGTTTATGCTGGGAATCCCCGCAATCATTCTGGCGCAAGGAGCAATTCTCTTCTTTGTCGTAACCAAGCTTTACTGATTGTAAGACAAAAAATTTTTGAAAGGAATTCGATGGATGAACACCAATACGGATCTTTCTAAATTCAGTCTGATCTTCCCCGATGAGACAACCCAGAGCGCCCATTATTCGGGAGCAACCCGTCCCGCCATCGACATGTTCGTTTTGGAGGAATTGGGACTGAATGAATTATTCAGCCTGAAGAACAGCAATCTGGATGAGTATTTTACCACCGATCCCCACGTGATCTCCCACCGTATGGACGTGTTCGGGGATATGCTGAGCTGTCCTGAGCTGTCGGTCACCTTGAACCGTCTGCTCCCGATCCTCAGTGACATTATGGAGCTTCGCCGTCTGGAGGCGGATACGGGAGATACCGATTCGTATCTTGAAAGCATTACCGAGATCGAGCTCTATATTTCCTGTCTTTCCACCCTCAACGAGGGACTTTCTCCCATTCGGGATCAACTCCGCAGTCAAGCCTTCCGCACCCTGGCGGATCGCATTTCGGAGCTTGTCAACAGCGAGTATTACGCCGAGCTGAACCAGAAGCTCTCCGAGCTGACGGGTCGAGTTCGGGACATCCGAAGCGTCACCATCGGTGTCAATCTGGATGCCCAGCTCCGCCCCTCCAGCGCAGGCGTTCTTGCCATCAATCCCGAGCCTTTCCGTTCGGGTGACGTGCTGGAAAAGATTTTGCGCCTGAATTTTAAGGACGACGAATACACCTGTATTGCCAACCTGGTTCCCTTCGGAAAGAAGCAGTCCGAGAATCAGAAAACGGCGCTGGCTTTGGCGTTCAATTCCGCCATCAACGACGTATATCGCCAGTCCTTGCGCTCTTGGAAGAAGATCGTTCAGAGCTACGTGCTGGAAAACACCGATTTTCTTTTGAATCTTCTGCCTGAGGTAGAGTTTTTGATCAAGGGAACGATTTTCCTTCGTCACTTGGACGAAAAGGGACTTCCCCTCTGCCGTCCCGAAATTCCTGCCGATCAGGTGGTGTTCCGTGCAGACGATCTGTATAATCCCTGTGTTGCCTTGAAGGTCGAGGACGAGATCGTTGCCAACGACGTGGAATTTGACGACGATAACGCCATGATCTACGTCCTGACGGGTCCCAACCGCGGAGGAAAGTCGGTGATCACCTGTGCCATTGGTCTGGCTCAGGTCATGCTTCAGCTGGGTATGTTCGTACCCGCAAAGAAAGCGAGCATCAGCATCTCCGACGGCATCTTTACCCACTTCCCCACGGGAGCGGACGACACCATCGACAAGGGTCGTCTTGGTGAGGAATGTGCCCGTCTGCGTGACATTTTCGACGAGATCACAGGAAGAAGCCTGGTTCTCCTTGACGAATCCCTCTCCTCCACGGGCTCCTTTGAGGCGTCCTACATCGCCGCGGAGGTTCTGGCGGGACTTTCCCGCGTGGGCTGTCGCTGTCTCTTCTCCACCCACCTTCACGAGCTGGCATCGGTGATCGACGAGATCAACGAGCGAACCGCTCCCGACGGCGGAAAGAAAATTGACACGCTGGTAGCGGGAATCGAGGAGGGCAAGCGCTCCTTCAAGATCGTCCGTGCCAAGCCCGACGGAAAGAGCTATGCCCGCGACATTGCGGATAAGTATGGACTTTCCTACGAAAATATTGTGAAAAATATGCAATAAAAACACAAAGCCTCGGCAAATGCCGATGCTTTTTCTTTTATTTAGCTTTCAGGTGTATAATTGC
>JAZORA010000143.1:0-2567 GCA_045656365.1 Eubacteriales bacterium
GGGGTTATGGGTGGGGGAAAACGCCGAATATTCGGTGGACGAGCCCATGCCGAACTCGTCGAGGTTAGTTTTACCTAACAACACAGCCCCCGCCGACCCGAGCCGTTCGATCACGGTGGCGTCGTAGGGCGGAAGATACCCCGAGAGCAGCTCCGACGCACAGGTGGTCGGGATCCCTCTCGTGCAAAGATTGTCCTTGGCGGCAAAGGGAATGCCGTCAAGGATACCGAGCGACTCCCCTCTCGCGCGGCGCGTGTCCGACGCCCGCGCGTCAGCGATCGCCCGCTCCGCGGTAACCGTCAGGTATGCGCGAAGCGTGCCGTCCCGCGCTTCGATCTCGGAAAGATAGGCGCGTGTCAGCTCCTCGGAGGAGATGGCTTGCGCCTCCAGTCCTTCTGCCTGCACAAGCAGGCTTTTTTTCGTCCAGGAATTTGCCATCTCAGCCCTCCATCATGGGCGGAACGATCACGAATCCGTCCTTTTCACAGGGAGCGGCGCATAGCAGCTCCTCCCGCGGCATGGAGAAGGTGGGCTCGTCAGGGCGCAAAGAGGAAAGAGGGGCGCCCACGGGCGCCGAATCAGCGCAACCGTCGGTCGCCTCTAAAATGCGATCCGCAAAGCAGACCAGTGCCTCCATATCCCGCAAAAGAGAAGGGCGATCCCCGTCGTCCATGGAAAGTCGGCAAAGCGCCGCGATCCGATCCACCTCGGCAGGGGGCAGAACGCATCTTTTTTCTTCGTTCATACGTCCTCCTTCGGGGTAGGTGTCAGCAGATTCCAAAGCGCCTCATCGTAATCCAGACGAAGCGTCAGGTCCTCACCGCCCTCATTCAGATATAAAACAATACTCTTGTCGGGCTTCAGGTCAGCGGAATAGTCAAAAATTTTTCTTCTTTGCTTCTTGATCTGGTGCCAACGGGTCGCCGAGGCGCCGCCGTCGGTGAAATCCAAGAGGATCCGCTCGTAAATCCCCGAAAGTCCCACGCGGCAGACCGTAATTTGCCGTCTGCCTCCCGAGGTCAGCTCGCTGACCGTCAGGTCGTGTCCCCCTTGACCGTCCGAAACGACGCGGTAGAGGAAGGATTTCATCACGTATCGGGTGGTCAGAAAGATCGCAGCCGTCAAAAGACCCAACGCCAAAAGCTGAAACGCCCAGCGATAGGGCATCCCACGAAAGGCAACGGTTGTCGCCATCAAAAGACCCGCGCCCAAGAATAAGCAGAGGATCAGGTTCATTGCTTTTCGGTTGTTTTTCGTCGGAATCCATTCGTACATCGCGCACCTCTTACGGTTTTCTTTATTTACAAATCTACAAATCATCTTAAGTAAAACCACTTGAATTTTTCGCGAAACCGTGCTATAATAATATGAACTGTAGCTTCATTCAAGACTTTGACCGATTCTATCACCATTATAACGAAAAGGAGTCAAAATGTCAAGAGCATCAAGATCCCTCCGCCTCTTTGGAATGCTAATTAAATTTCTGCTGCTCGCCGCCGTTTTTTCGGTGATCGGCTTTCTCATCTGGCGCGTATTTTATTCAACGAAGGTCCCCGAATCCGTAGAAAGCCTTACCCCGGGCGACGCGCTGTACGCCGCGTACGAGGAAGAGGGAGACGATCTGTATATTTTCCGTCAAAAGCTGGATATGATGGCGCGCGCCGATACCAACGCGGGGTATTTTTCGGTGGAGGACTGCCGATATATTCCCGAAGCCAATCAGATCCATATTCTTTTCCGCTACAACAACAGCACGATTCGCGCTCTCCAGAAGGACTACGGACTTACCGAAGCGCCTGACCGCTCGGAGGATCTTTTTGACGTGACGCTTTTGCTCGCCACCGATCTGACTCCCCAGGTGGAAACCGATAATTTCGGCAACGATCCCGAGTCGGTTGCCTTTACGCGCCTCTATCCCGTATCGGTCACGTCCGACCAAAAGTTTATGTACAATTACCGCCGCATGGTCTTTGATCTGGGCGAGGCAGACCTTTCCCTGTCGGAGCTGATCGAAAACGATCTGCTTCTGACGGTCTACGCCGACGTTTATTACACCGAGGATGTGGATTACAGCGCCGATCCCTACGGTACGCTCTGCCTTTACGATTACACCATGGAGAAAAAGCCCGTGCCGTTGAGCTCGGCAGACAAAAAAGCGCTCCGTGAGTTTGGTGGAAAGTAAGGATCTTGAGGGATTCAAACAAGACTGCGAGAACAACGTGGCTACTCTAAAATTCGGTAGGGGTCGGCGCCTTCGACGACCCGCCCCCTACGGTTTGTGCGAACAATGCGGCAACGCAGAAACCAATTAGTTGAAAGTTTTCTTTGCCTACTTTCTTTTCAAAATTTTGAAAAACTATACGGCAACGTACAAACCAATTAGTTGGAAGTTTTTTTGCCTACTTTCTTTTCAAAATTTTGAAAAACTATATGGCAACGCAGAAACCAATTAGTTGGAAGTTTCTTTGCCTACTTTCTTTTCAAAATTTTGAAAAACTATATGGCAACGCAGAAACCAATTAGTTGGAAGTTTCTTTGCCTACTTTCTTTTCAAAATTTTGAAAAAC
>JAZORA010000144.1:0-2097 GCA_045656365.1 Eubacteriales bacterium
CACTCTACTCCTTGGCTCACAGAACGACATGGCTACGATCCGACTTGTACAGCGAGGAGGATGGCCGCTTTTACGCAATGCACCATCCCTTTACCTCTCCCATGGACGAGGATCTTCAGTATTTGGAGAGCGATCCCGGCAGAGTGCGCGCAAAGGCGTACGATATCGTGCTGAACGGCACCGAGCTTGGCGGCGGTTCGATCCGTATTCATGACGGCGCGATCCAGTCCAAGATGTTTGAGGTTCTGGGTCTTACGCCCGAAGAGGCACAGGAGAAGTTTGGTTACCTTCTGGATGCCTTCCGTTATGGCGTACCGCCTCACGGTGGACTTGCCTTCGGCTTTGACCGTCTGGTAACCCTCCTGCTTGGACTTGAGGATATCCGTGACGTCATTGCCTTCCCGAAGGTACAGACGGCGGCTGAGTTGATGACCAAATCTCCCTCGGATCCCGATCCCCGTGCTCTTGAGGAGCTGGGAATTGCCATTGTAAAGGGCGAATAATTCAAAAAATAGCAAGGGGAACGTCACACGCGTTCCCCTTTGTCCCCCTATCTTGGGGAAAGCGGAGGAGGAATTTATGCATCACTTTTTTGCATACATGGCGCGCATGAAGCTGATCCGTCGGTGGAGTCTGATGAAATCGGTGACCGACGAGAATATTGCGGAGCATAGCGCACAGGTCGCGCAGATCGCGCATGCGCTGGCGCTGATCAAGAACCGAAAATTCGCCGGAGAGCTGAATGCGGATCGCATCGCGACCATGGCGCTCTACCACGAGGCATCGGAGGTTCTGACGGGGGATCTGCCAACGCCCATCAAGTATTATAATCCCGAGATCCGTACGGCGTATAAGGAGATCGAGGGAATTGCCAACGAAAAGCTTCTCTCCATGCTTCCCGAGGAGCTTCTCGCGGACTATCGACCTCTCATCGTGGAGGATCCTACTACCTATGAATACGCGCTCGTCAAGGCGGCGGATAAAATTTCGGCGTATATCAAATGCGTGGAGGAGCTGCGAAGCGGAAACCGTGAATTTGCCAAGGCAGAGAAGACTCTGAAGAAAGAGATCGAAAAGTATTACACCTTCGACGAGGTCAAATATTTTTGCGATACCTTTCTCGACACCTTCTGTAAAACCCTGGATGAGCTGGAATGATCGGCTTCCACAAATCGAAAATGAAGTATAACATCAAAAAATAAGGAGAACTGCAATATGAGTAGCTTTGAAAACCTTCGCATTGTGGATAATTTTTATCAGACCTCGCTGTTTTTTCCAATGCCTACCGTGATCATCTCCACGCTTTGTGAGGATGGTACGACGAGCCTTGGACCCTATTCGTTGGTTCAGCCCTATTACGTGGCGGGAAAGGACTATTACGCCATGCTGTTGTGCTGCCGCAATTCGTCCAACACGGCGCAAAACATTCTGCGCAACGGCAAATGTACGCTGAATTTCATCGACGATAAGCCTGCCACCTTCAAGGAGGCGGTCAAGCTTTCCTGGCCGGGTGACAAGCCTGAGGAAAAGATGCCCAAGTGTAATTTTAGGCTGGAAAAGAGCCTCATTGAGGAAGAAACGGGTGAGGCAAGACCCATGGTGCTGACCGACGCCATTGAGGCGATCGAATGTACCTGGATGAGAGAGCTTGACGGGGCGGACAAGGATGAGGCGGGCGAGCTGAACGGCTACGAGGGACCGTATCACGATTTCAATGGGATTACCTCCAAATTCGGTGCGCATTTTATTCTTCGCGTGGATAAGATCCTCATGAAGAAGAAATACAGCGAAGCCATCATCAACGGTGTCAGGGCAAAGGATTTTCCAGCCCTGCCTGTGGATTACGGCTACCGTGATTCCAAGAATTTCTGGTTCCACAGAAAAACGAAAATGAGAGCCGAGCTTTTGCAGATGCGCAAGGCGTCTCTCGAATCGGTTCGCTATGCGGCGGATCGCGCGGACGATACCGTAAAATTCACCGATGAAGCGCTGATGACCATTCTCGGCGTGCCGAGAGTGTTTCTCTCCGTCGTGTTGAAGGGATGCGTTTCCTGGGCAAAGGAAAACGGAGTTGAGCTGATCACCGAGGAGCACATG
>JAZORA010000145.1:0-6374 GCA_045656365.1 Eubacteriales bacterium
GGCAATGACCACGGGGATTCCCAGCTCGATCAGCTGGGTAGACAGATACAGGTTTCTTTCCAGATTCGTTCCGTCCACAATATTCAAAATCGCATCAGGTCTCTCTCCCACCAGATAATTTCTGGCAACCACCTCTTCCAAGGTATAGGGAGAAAGAGAATAAATTCCCGGAAGGTCGGTGATGATCACGCCATCATGCCCCTTCAGGTCTCCTTCCTTTTTCTCCACCGTGACGCCCGGCCAGTTTCCAACAAACTGATTGGATCCCGTCAGGGCGTTAAACAGCGTGGTTTTTCCTGAATTGGGATTTCCCGCAAGGGCAATTCTCAATTTCATTGATTTTCCTCTCTTTCCATCGCGCTTGGCGCGTTACAAAGTACAATAAATAAAAAAGTAAGTTTAGACTAACCTTCCGCCGTAAAAAAACGGGGATTGCCCTGTTTTTTTAGCGATTATTTGATCGGCTCAATCTCAATCATTTCGGCATCGGCCTTCCGCAGCGAAAGCTCGTATCCTCTGACGAAGATCTCAATCGGATCTCCCAGCGGCGCTACCTTGCGAACATAAACCTCCACTCCCTTAGTGATCCCCATATCCATGATTCTGCGACGTAACGCGCCTTCTCCATGAACCTTTACCACACGGGCGCTTCCACCGATCTTCACCTCTCGTAACGTGTTCATCGATTCTCCTTTCAATCGTCTCTTGCGATTAGTCTTGACTAACCAGTAAGCGAGAATAAAAAGTTAGCCTTTGCTAACCATGGATATTATATCGCATCTTTCCTCGCTTGTCAAGAGTTTTTGGAAGATTCTTCGACATTTTTCCAATTTTCGGCGTTTTGTAAAATTTCTTTTCCGTACGTTTTATTCAGATTGTACAAAGTCACAAGCGTCGTTTCTCATACAAAAAAATAAAAAAGAAAGCAAAAAAATCGAATCCACCCTTGACTTCCCTTTTTGAATGTGTTATAATAATTTGTACGAAAAACACGAAGAATGAGAGTAGTACGCAAAAAGCCGTGTACAGAGAGCGAACGTTTGCTGGAAGTTCGTCGCGCGCCTTGCGGAAGTCGCTCAGGAGTGGCAGGGATCAAATCATTTATGATCAATCCTTGACGGTTGCCGCCGTTATCGGTGTGATTTCCCTTTTCTTGTTTAGTTTTGGGATTTCCTTGAGATGTCCTCCTCTGAGTGACAAGTCAGGTGGTACCGCGTGCTCCACGCCCTGATTCGGGTGGGGGGCTTTTTTGTTTCTTTGGTAATTAGTAATTTCTATATTTTATTTTATTGGAGGTCTTTATGAATTCCTACAACGAGCTTCCGAAGGTCTATTCCCCTTCGGAGTTTGAAGATCGCATTTATCAGAATTGGTGCGACAAGGGCTATTTTACACCCGACGTCAACAATCCTGCCCCCGCCTTTTCGGTGGTCATTCCGCCCCCCAACGTAACCGGTCAGCTTCACATGGGTCACGCGCTGGACGAGACGCTGCAGGACGTTTTGGTTCGTTACAAAAGAATGCAGGGCTTCAATACCCTGTGGGTTCCCGGAACCGACCATGCGGGTATCGCAACGCAGATCAAGGTAGAGGAGCAGCTTCGTGTCAACGAGGGACTGACCCGCTACGATCTTGGCCGTGAGAAATTTCTCGAGCGTGTATGGGATTGGAAGCATCAATACGGAAGCCGCATCATCAGCCAGCTGAAGAAGCTGGGTGCATCCTGTGACTGGACCCGTGAGCGCTTTACCATGGACGAGGGCTGCTCCCGCGCGGTACGCGAGGTGTTCGTCAACCTTTATGACAAGGGTCTGATCTACCGTGGAAACCGTATCATCAACTGGTGTCCTCACTGTATTACCGCTCTTTCGGACGCAGAGGTTGAGTACGAGGAGCAGGACGGATTCTTCTGGCACATCAAGTATCCCATCAAGGGAGAGGACGGCTACGTGGAGATCGCCACCACCCGTCCCGAGACCATGTTTGGTGACACCGCCGTGGCGGTCAACCCCGATGACGAGTCGACTCGCCATCTGATCGGCAAGACCCTGATCCTTCCCATCGTTGGAAGAGATATCCCCGTGGTGGCTGATGACTACGTAGAGATCGGCTTTGGTACGGGCTGTGTGAAGATCACCCCCGCCCACGACCCCAACGACTTCCTCGTTGGTCAGAGACATGGTCTGGAGCAGATCAAGGTCATGAACGACGACGCCACTATGAACGCTCATGCGGGCAAGTATGAGGGAATGGACCGTTACGCCTGCCGTAAGGCTCTCATTGCCGATCTTGAAGCTGAGGGATATCTCCTGAAGACGGTTCCTCATAAGCACAACGTAGGCTCCTGCTACCGTTGCAAAACGACAGTTGAGCCCATCACCTCCAACCAGTGGTTCGTCAAGATGGAGCCTCTGGCGAAGCCCGCCCTTGACGTGGTTCGTGACGGTACGGTAAAATTCGTGCCCGAGCGCTTCTCCAAGACCTACGTGAACTGGATGGAAAACGTTCACGACTGGTGTATCTCCCGTCAGCTCTGGTGGGGTCACAGAATTCCTGCCTTCTATTGTGATTCCTGCGGCAAGATGACGGTTTCCAAGACTGATATTACCGTCTGCCCCGATTGTGGCAGCGCGCTCCGTCAGGAAAACGACGTACTCGATACCTGGTTCTCCTCGGCTCTCTGGCCTTTCTCTACCATGGGTTGGCCCGACAAGACCCCCGAGCTTGAGAAGTATTATCCCACCTCGGCACTGGTCACGGGCTATGACATCATTTTCTTCTGGGTTGCCCGTATGATCTTCTCGGGTCTCGAGCACATGGACAAGGAGCCCTTCTCCACCGTGTTCATTCACGGTCTGGTGCGCGACGCTCAGGGACGCAAGATGTCCAAATCCCTTGGAAACGGCATTGATCCTCTGGAGATCATCGCCACTTACGGTGCCGATGCCCTTCGGTTTGCGCTGACAACGGGCAATTCCCCCGGAAACGATATGCGCTTCTCGGACGAGAAGATCGAGGCGGCGAGAAACTTTGCCAACAAGCTTTGGAATGCTTCCCGTTTCGTACGTATGAATCTGACCATCGACGAGATCCGTCTCCCTGACGCCGACGAGCTTGCCGCTGAGGACAAGTGGATCCTCAACGAGTTCAACCGTCTCTGCGAGAGCGTAACGGCATCCCTCGACAAGTACGAGCTTGGCGTGGCATTGGCTTCGATCTACGACTTTACCTGGGACGTATTCTGCGACTGGTATATCGAGCTGACGAAGGCCCGTCTTTCCGACAAGGAATCTGCCGCCAACAAGGTAGCGCAGAACGTTCTGGCGTACGTCCTGACGGGAACCCTCAAGCTTCTGCATCCCTTTATGCCCTTTATTACCGAGGAAATCTATCAGGCACTTCCTCACACCGACGAGAGCATCATGATCTCCTCTTATCCCGCCTTCAACGAGTCGCTGGTATTCACTGCCGATGCCGAGAAGATGAACCGTGTGATCGGAGCGATCAAGGCGATCCGTGCACGTCGCAACGAAATGAACGTACCTCCCTCCCGTAAGGCAAAGGTTTACGTTGCTACGAAATATGCCGATGCCTTCAACGAAAGCACCGCCGTATTCTTCAGCCGTCTGGCATCTGCCTCCGAGGTTGAGATTGCCGAGAGCTTTGAGGGTGTGATCTCTGGCGACGACGCGGTACAGATCGTTACCGATTCCGCCACCATCTTCCTCCCCCTCTCGGACATCATTGACACCGAGAAGGAGATCGCGCGTCTTACCGCCGAGGAAAAGAAGCTGAAGGGTGAGATCGAGCGCCTGGAGAAGAAGCTGTCCAACGAGGGCTTCGTTGCCAAGGCTCCCGCCGCTGTGGTAGAGGGTGAAAAAACCAAGCTGGTAAAATATCGTGAAAATCTTGAAGGCGTTCTTACCGCTCTGGCAAAAATGAAATAATCCACCTTCCCTAATAAAAAAATTAAGAAAGGAACATCTCATGAAAAAATTTTTCGAGGAATTCAAAAAATTTATCACCCGTGGAAACGTGGTAGACATGGCAGTCGGTGTTATCGTTGGTAGTTCTTTCACCGCCATCGTAAACGGACTGAGCAACAACATCCTGAAGCCCGTGATCAACTATCTTCTGGTTCTGATCTTCGGCAAGGACTCCCTGAGCGAGGTTTACACCATTTTGCAGGGCGTTTACGACGAAACGACGGGTGCGCTGATCCCCGAGGAATCCATCTTCATTGATTGGGGTGCATTCATCAACGCTATCATCAACTTCCTCTTGGTTGCCTTCGTGCTCTTCACTCTGGTCAAGATCTTCAATCGTGTTCGCGAGGGACAGAAGGAGCTTGCCGACAATCTTTCCGATTTGGCTCCCTCCAGAGCGGAGCGCAAGGAAATGAAGAAGCGCGGCATTAAGTTCTCCAACAAGGAAGCCGTTGCCGCTTACTACGCAGAAAAGGCAGAAAAGGAAGCCGCTGCAAAGAAGGAAGCCGAGGAAAAGGCTCTGGCTGAGCGCTTGGCAAACCCCACCACCGAAGATCTTCTGAAGGAAATCCGCGATCTTCTGAAAAAGTAATTGAACGAAAAAGCACCTCCCGCGCGGCTCTGCCTGTGGGAGGTGTCCTTTTAAGAATTGAGGAAGCAATGGGAATCAAACGATGGATCAAACACAATACAACCTCTCTTGAGGGCAAGCTGGTGGCGATCAGCGGCGCCACAGGAGGAATCGGGCGCCAGCTTTGCGAGCATCTGGCAACCCTTGGGGCGGCTCTTGTACTTCTTGACCGAAATATGAAAAAATCCCGTGCATTGGCAGACGAGCTTCGCGCACGTCACCCCGATCTTTCAATTTCTCATATTTCCGTGGATCTTGAACGGATGGACATGGTCAAGGACGCCGCAGAAGCGCTTCTTACTCTCCCTCTCGACTATCTGATCCTCAACGCGGGAGCGTACAGCATTCCCCGTCACACGTGCGACACGGGCTTTGACAACGTATTTCAGATCAATTTTGTGTCTCCCTATTATTTGGCGAGAACGCTCCTTCCCTCTCTGCGATCGCGGGGCGGCAAGGTGGTCGCCGTCTCAAGCATTGCTCACAATTATTCTGTGGCAGATTTTGAGGACGTGGATTTCTATACCCGAAAGAAGGCAAGTCTTGTGTACGGAAACGCCAAGCGGTATCTGACCTATTCCCTCTTCGCTTTGATGGAGAAGGATCGGGAGATTGCCATCGTTCACCCCGGTATCACCCTTACGAACATCACCGCACACTATCCTAAAGTAATCTTTGCTCTGATCAAATACCCCATGAAGGTAATTTTCATGTCGCCCCGCAAAGCGTCCCTCTCAATCCTTAGCGGACTTTTTGAGGACTGCGGTAAAAATGAGTGGATCGGTCCACGACTTTTTGACGTATGGGGGAGCCCCAAGCGAAAATCCCTTCAAACCGCCTCACCCGAGGAGGCACGCGCCATTGCCGATATCGCCGAGCGTGTTTTTGAAACGACCCGGCAACCTTAAATTTATCATTCATAAGGAGATGTTCTATGTCTATTGCTCAACACGCAGCAAGAATTGCGCAAATCAACGAGGCAGAGCAAAAAAACAAAGCCTACTGCCGAAGAATCCGTATCCGCGATTATTTACCCGGCCAGGTAATCTATCATTTGGGGGATTACCCCGCCCGAATTTCGGCGAAGCCGACGGAATACGACGTTCGGCTCTTAACCGAGCTATCCAAAGGAGGCGTTCAGCTCGTCCAGCTTCATGAGGAATGGAACGATGTGAACCGTCTGTACGGCGGAGACAAATTCTCTGCCGTTGACCCCGACGGTATGCGAGAATTCGTCTCCCTTTGCCACGATTTGGGTATGAAAGTCATTCCTTACGTATCCTCCGGCTTCTTTTCGGAGGATGATCCCGATTTCTCCGAGGATTTCGTCAATCATTACGATCTTTCCACGGTTTACAATCCTAAGCGTCTGCGAATCCGTCAGCTTCATATGAACTATCGAAAATGCTCTCCGGGGAGCGCCGCTTGGCGGGAATATATCCTTTCCAAAACCTTTTCCGTCCTTGACGAATACGGCTTCGACGGAATTTATAACGACTGGGGCTACGATAAGGTTGCGTTTGCTCCCGCAATGGGGGCTGAACTTCCCTATGACCCCGAAATCGAGGATCTTCTCGGGATCATTTACAACGAAATCAAACGGCGCGGCGGCATCTATAAGCTTCACGCCGACCGCAACAATCAGCCAAACGTCAAGGACAAGGTTTACGACTATCTTTGGATCGGCGAGGCCGTTTCTTTGGATGCGGTAAAACCCGGAGCGGGAAAGGAGTTCCCTCCGTACGTCGTTCCTTGTA
>JAZORA010000146.1:0-4985 GCA_045656365.1 Eubacteriales bacterium
TGCAGGTGTCTTTGTCAAGCTCCAGCTGTATCTTTCGGTCACGGATGTCACGCCCCGAGGCATAGAAGGTAGCGAGGCGTGCAATCCTCTCGTTCTTATCCAGAACGAAAATGGCATCCGCCGCGCCCGAGATACCCGTACTCCCCGAGAGCTTATTGACAGGATCCTTATCGTTCATCTTCCGCAGATGGTGGACGAGCAGAAGACAGATACCGAGCTCGTCCGCCAGCTCTTTGAGGACTCGAAGCTCGGCATAGTCACCTCCGTAGGAAACATCAGGCGTGGGGGTTCGGATGAGCTGAAAGGTATCGATGGCAACCAGAGTGATTGCCGGGTGCTGGCGCTTGAAATCCCGAAGCCAATCGCAGACACCGCTTTCGATGGATGTGCATCCGGTAGCAAAATACATTCCGTCAGGAACGTTGTCCGTGATGGTGTTCAGGCGCTCTTGAATCCGCCTCTCGCCGTCTTCAAGGCAGAGGTAGAGCACTTGTCCCTTTGTGATGTCAAGCCCCCACAAGGGCGTTCCTTGGGCGACGTGGACGCATAGGTCCAGCACCAGCCACGATTTGCCAACCTTTGGGGAGCCGCCGAGGATACATAATCCCTGCGGCAGCAGAGTGTCAACGCAAAACTTCGTTGGCGGAAGTCTTTTGTCCATGAGAGTTTCACCGTCTATCACGGTGAGCTTATGAGGAAAAGCATTCATGTCTTATCCTCCTTTCTGCAATATTAAGCGGAGCTCTCACATCCGCTCACTTAATAAATGTCACCGCTTTTGAAAAATCAAGAAAATACTGTGACAGACAAAAATCGTTTCCCGAAAAAGTTGTGACAGACCGATTGACAAAATGCAGAAAGTATGATATAATTCTATCGTGAATATAAATTCACGTTAGAGCAAAACGGAGGTAGTATGAGATATTTAAGTGAGGAGACCAAGGGAAGGATCATTGATTTCGTGGACGGCTACTATGCCGACAACGGCTACACTCCTACCATTTCTACCATCGCAAAGAGCTTGCATATGAGTGACGGTGTGGTTCATAAATACCTGCACCGCATGACCGAATCGGGAGAGCTTTCCTATGACGGAAGGCACATTCTTACCCCTCGTATCGAAGCGGTACAGTCGAGGGAGAGTGCCGACATCTCCGGTCAGATCGCGTGCGGTGATCCCATATATGCGGAGCAGGAGTACGGCGACAGTATCTCGCTGCCATCCTCTCTCGTTGGACAAGGAAGGTTCTTTGTTCTCAAAGCCAAGGGAGATTCCATGATCGATATCGGCATTGACGACGGCGATCTCGTCGTGATCCGTCAGCAGAATTACGCTGACGAGGGACAAGTGGTCGCGGCTCTTGTGGATGACGATAACGCAACGCTGAAGAGATATACCGTTGACCGTCAAAATAAAAAAATCGTTCTCCTTGCGGAAAACGAAAAGTATGCACCCATCATCAGAGACGAGGTGCGTATCATGGGCGTGTTGGTATATCTTTTGAAGGATATGCAGGGCATCTGATATGAACAGATCGCTGATTGAATTTGGGAAAAGCGGCATTTGTAATTTCGATTATTTCTGTATCGATAGCGCCGACAGCACCTTTACGCTGGGCGAAAGAACATTTGAAAAGGGACAGACCGTTCTCGACGTATGTTCTTTTGATAAGGATTTTGTCACGGGGCTGGTGAAGCTCGGCACGGATCTGTACTTCAAATACAACCGTACCATGCAGGAGGATTACAGCGTTCCTCTGTTCCGCGAGATACGGGAACGGATCATCTCAATTGTTGATACGGTACAGAACGTAGCTCCGTTTTGTTATTTTAACGTTGCCGACTCTCGCACCGTCGTGTCGGAGGTGTTTTCTGAAGAATGTCTTGCGGAGTATGAGCAGATGTTTGCCACTCATGAGGCAGAGGAACGAACGGGAAAGCTTTTCCGCATGACCCAATCGCTCATGAGCGTGTATATCTATCTCTGCTTTGATACCGTCAATTTTGGTACGTTGGCTTTGAACTTTACGCATTACGCCGTTGAGAACAACTGCAGAAAACCATCCGAGCTCGCCAATATTGCGGCCGCTTTTTTCAGCGACGAGAGGATGGCAGAAGAAATAAAACGTTCAAATCCGCTGGCAATGGTGGAGGGGGTCAGCCTCCGTCCGAGAGCAACCGTTGCGCCTGTCATCGTGGATAACGCGGACGGTGAGCTTACAATCAAACGCCGAGTGTATTACGGACGCATGATGGATTTCTTTATTGCCGATCTTTTCGAAGGTCTGGCGTGCGGTCATTATCTTTGGAAGTGCGGCTATTGCGGACGGTATTTCCTCATGACCACCGCCCACCGTCAGCTTTACTGTCAGACGGTCGCGCCGGGCAACCGCTATCCCTGCTCTGTGCTTGCCAAGCATCACAAAACGGCGACCGAACATACCAAGGCTAATAAACAATCGTTGACGGACAATCCCATCTACATTCTCTATCAGCAGAGGTGTAATTCCATTCGCAAGGATAAGAGCCGAGGCAAGTGCGATACTCTCACCTGCGACCGCGCCAAGGCATATGCGAAGAATTGCTATGAACGTGCCTTGGGCGATCCCGTCTATGCACAGACGCAGTATCCGATCGATATGATACTGGAGAACATTTATAAAAATACCTGATGAAAGGAGGTCGGCAAATGCCCAACAAGGAATATTTGAAAGCTGCAAGAAAGCTGTTGCGCGGTATTACCAAAAAGGATTTGCTGACCGCCGAGAACAGACAACGCATTATTGATATGGTCAACGCCGAGGAGCTTGCGCTATGGGAGATCAATGACGAGATCCTTTCCTTGAAGCTCCTCCACGGCGACATTGTAGAAGAATCCGCGACCTATGACAAGGCAATCACATCCTATAAACCGCTTCGGGAGCACCGCTACAAGGAAAGCGGAACGGATTATACGTGGATGTATCAGCAGAAGGAAACGCCCGAATATCTTGAGGACTTCAACGATTATTTCGTCAAGGCGATCACCGAAAAGAACGACAGCTACTTTACCGCCTTTCTGCATTTCTACGAGTCGGTGCTGAATAGCCATGTGGAATCGTATATCGAACGGTATTACCTCAATCCGAATCTGATGCCCGAGCTGAAGCAGACATTTGCCATGGTGATGTGGGAGCAGATGCTCAAATACGATCCTGCCGCCCCCATACCACTTTTGCAAAAGGCGGAATCGGTATATAAAAAGGCATGGCACGCACACGTTTCCAAGAACGTCGGCGCTGTTTCCATGCCCGAAAAGAAATATGCACTTATGCGAAGCGTTGCTCAAACCTACCGCGATGCCCTTGACATGGGGATTTCGCAACGAGAGGCGGGGGAAAAGGTATTCGAGCAGTATGCGGATACCAAACGAAGCACCTTGAAGCATATTTTTCAAATGCTCCCCACGTGGCGTGAGGCTATGCCTATCGTCAATCGAGAAGCACCTCGGGACAATCACGGCTACGAGGAGCGATGCACCTATGAGGAGTGTATTTACGACGCATACGACGATACCGCAGAACGGATCCTATGGCGTAAGGAAATATTCAAGGCGTTCAAGTCCGCCGCGGAGGCACTTTCGTGGAAGGAAAAAGACCTTTTCGAAAAGATCAACGGCATTGATCTGGCTACCATGGAGGTGTTCACCTCCACCGACCGTGAAACTCTTGCCCTGACGCATAATTACGCCGACGAATCGGGCGTGCGAAAAGCCGAGCTTGACGTTTACGAGAAGCTGACGGCGGAGCTATGCAGAGTTGGCTTTGCCGATGCGGTCAGCGTGAAAAAGGTATCCGCATCCAAAGATTACCCCCAGACGAAGCATCTGATTTATTACGCCTATTATCCTCTATGCGGAAAGGACGGCGGACTGATGGTCGTCAATACCAAAACGCCGAAAATCTCCCGCGCGTTTCAAGTGCTTCGCATCGCGGAGGATGATACAATGAATTCTCATCGGTACGCCACTCTCGCCGCCAAGGGCTTGGAGGAGCACCACAGAAAGAGTACCGACGGAAGCATACCTGCGCGGATCCTCGTTGCCCGATACGCCCACACGCCCACGGAGTTCGGCACGCCCGAACAGATATCCGCAAGATGGGCGACCGTGAAAATGCACCGATACGTCAGCGTTGCCTACGGCAGCACGACCAAGGCGGATGATTATTCTGCGGTCAATTTCTTCTACTACCCCGAAGGGCTGAAGGAGGAAGGCGAGGTCTGTTTTGAAATTAAGAATGACGCTGTCAAGCTCTATACCGCCGCGATTCCGTTTCCGGCGCCGGCCGATATCAACGGTGCGAATCCTTACGGTGAACATGCATTGAAGTTGCTTTATCCCCAAATCCGTGAGAAGTCTTCGTCCGAGCTGAAGGATATCAAGGTTGAGGACTCTTGGACGGAAGAGTCGGTTTGCCTTTCCCGAAAGCTCCGCGAGAAAATCAAGAAGGAAGCCGCGGAGACTGCCTCCGAAATACCGCCTACAGGCTCTTGGAACCGGGGGTTGACCTTGGGTTTTGGAGGCATAAACCATTCCCGAGGGTAAACATACCACCCCATATATTAAGCCTTCAAAACAGGGGTTCACCCCCTGCTTCAGCGCATACTTTGCGCGGAGGCACACTTGCTTGGCTTAACGCTAAAACCGCCACACGGGCGGTTTTAGGCGGTCACAGGGGGCAATATATTCTCTTTGCGATGTTTAGCATATTATGATATTGGAGAACATTATTTGTAAGAAAGGAGTTGATAAACATGAAGCCATTGTCTGAAATTCAAAAAGCAGAAACGATAGAGTGGTTGAAAAAGCAACGGGACGGTTATATTGTCGGAGATTATCGTAATATTTTATGTCATGTATATCAAGAGATAAAATCTCTTTCTATAAATGATGGCTATTGTACATTGCAAGATTTGATAAAAGAAGATACAATTTATTACAGAAC
>JAZORA010000147.1:0-4470 GCA_045656365.1 Eubacteriales bacterium
CTTGGCCTCCGACTTCTCTCAGCCTCACGTCGGGCAAAAGCGCCCCCGCCGAGCCGATCCGCACGATATTCTCCACGCCGAAGAAATGATAAAGCTCATAGCTGTAAATTCCAATAGAGGGCATTCCCATGCCGCTTGCCATCACCGAAACGGGAACACCGCGATAACGTCCCGTATAGCCATGAATGCCTCGCACGTTGTTAAAAAGAACCGCATCCTCGAGATACTTTTCTGCCACCATCTTCGCCCGCAAGGGGTCGCCCGGCATCAGCACGGTTTTGGCAATATCGGCAGGTGTCGCGTCAATATGTGGGGTTGGATAATTCGTTCCCATAGCAAGTCTCCTTTTTCGTTTTCGATGTATCTGAAAGATGTCAAGTTCCCTGAGGAAGCGCGCGTCCCTCCATGTAATAGGATGCCTCCATATCGGCTACGCAAAGCGCGAACGCCAGGGGGAACATCTCAAGGGCTCTGCCAACCTGGTTGGCATCCTCAGGACCCGAGAATCCCATGTGATAGCGAATGGCAAACGCCTCCTCGCGAGAAAGGCGCATAAATCCCGACAAAATATAGACCGACTTTTCCCCATGTCCGTAAGGAAGGGTATCCTCGATGGTATAATAAGGAACGCTCTCCCACACCCCGTTCTTTTTCACGTTTCGCATCTCGGTCTTGTAAAAGTTCGTTTTACAGACGTCATGCAAAAGAGATACGATAGCAAGAGATTCCTCGCTAAAGGTAAAGCCGTACTTTTCACGGAAGCGAGGACGCTTGACAAAATCGCAAAGACATTCGTACACGTTCAGACTATGCTCAAGAAGTCCGCCCTCGTACGCACCGTGAAAGCGAGTGCTGGCAGGAGCGGTAAAGAAATCGGTCTTTTCGGTCAGATAGTCCAAAAACGCCTCCGATCCCTCACGAGTCACCGTCGCGCGATAAATCTCCAAAAATTTTTCTTTGTTGGTCATAGGGCTTTCCTCTCCTCCAAAATTCATTTGAAATATTGATCTTTATTATTTTATCATATTTTATAAAAGAAATCAAGAAAAAATCCTTTGGATCACAAAAAAAAT
The DNA here is from genome assembly GCA_045656365.1 of Eubacteriales bacterium. Lineage (GTDB taxonomy): Bacteria > Bacillota > Clostridia > Oscillospirales > CAG-272 > HGM12713. Next base: position 1,074 of record JAZORA010000147.1, read on the forward strand.
ATGGAATAAAAAATCGAGACACTACCCTTCGCTTTCCTATTGACTCCCATGCCGTTTTGTGTTATGATAAGGACGATATTTCGCAATACACAAAAGGACTTATTTTATGAATCCCTCAAATCACACAAAAAAGGCAGGCGCTTCAACCGGACAAACGATCCTCGCCTATCTTCTGTTTCCCTCCGTCGTCGGTGTCCTGACGGGAATTTTGGTTTTTCTTTTCAAAATTGCCTCCTCCTACGTCATGCAATGGTCAAAATACGGCTATGCGCTGGTACGAAGCGCCCCCGCCTATCTGCCTCTGCTTTTGCTGAGTGCCGCCGCCATCGGCATCTGCTCGGCGCTCCTCTTGTATCGCGCCAAGGAATGTCGCGGCGGTGGAATCCCCACGGCGGTCGCTTCGATTCGCGGACTCATTCCCATGAAATGGCTTCAGGGAATTTTCGCAGTCTTCGGCTCGGCGCTTCTGACCTATCTTGCGGGCGTCCCTCTCGGAAACGAAGGACCAAGCGTACAGATGGGCGCGGCTGTGGGAAAGGGCTCGTCGGGGCTTTTCGGTAAAAAGAACCGAGCATGGGAACGATACTACATGACGGGTGGCGCGTGTTCGGGCTTTGCCATCGCAACGGGCGCACCGCTTTCGGGTATGATCTTCGCGCTGGAGGAAGCCCATCGCCGCTTCTCCCCCACCATTTTTCTCCTTTCCTCGGTATCGGTCCTGACGGGCACGGTCACACAAAAGCTACTCTCAGCGCTCTTCGGAGTCGATACCACGTTTTTTGATCTGACCATCAGGGAAATTCTCCCCTTTCGGCATCTTTGGGTGGCGGTACTGATCGGCATCGTGTGCGGCCTGTGCGCCCTCCTTTTTACCCGTATGTATCGCTTCGTCCAGATCGGCAAAACGGGACTGCTCGGACGAATCCCCTTTGCTTTGAAGATCGTCCTGATTTTCGTTTTCACCGCCCTCTTCGGCTTTCTCTGTGAGGATTTCATCGGCTCGGGACATTCCCTGATCGAAAAGATCCTGGAGCGACACGCTTTATGGTACGTTCTTCTTCTCGCTCTAGTGGTCCGTGCTCTTTTGATGATTTTCTCCAACCACGAGGGCATCACGGGAGGCGTGTTCGTCCCCACCCTCACCTTTGGCGCGATCATTTCCGCAGTTCTTTCGGAGCTTCTGATCGCCGTCGGAGTGATCGATGACCAATACTATGCGATTCTGATCGCGGTAGGAATGGCTTCCTTTCTTTCCGCATCCGCAAGAACGCCCCTGACCGCCCTTGTCTTTTCGGCAGAGGTCCTTTGCGCCACCGGCAATTTACTGCCCGTAGCGCTCGGTGTCGTTCTCTCTTACATGACCGCAGAGCTTTGGGGCAAGCACTCCTTCACCGATACGGTCATTGAAAACCGCACGGAGCGTACTCATCGCGGCAAGACCCCCATCGTGGTGGATTCCCACATGACGGTACAGCCAAATGCCTTTGCCCTCGGCCTTACGCTTCAGGATATTCTTTGGCCCCCCACCTGTGTCGTTCTTTCGGTAGAAAAAAGCAAGGCTCATTCCACAGAGGGAGTCACCAAGATCGCCGAGGGGGACGTGTTCCACCTTCATTATCAAACCTATGATCCCCAAGATACGCTGGAGCTTTTGGCTCAAATTCTGGGAGAACAGCCCGAGGATAAAACAGCAAGAATCCACAAGGGCAGCGACGATCACGTCATCCCGATGGATTAACCACCACTTGACAAAAAGCCATCATTTGAGGTATAATATACCACGATAAAAAAGCAAGAAAGGAGCGGAGCATGCGAACCGTACGAAGTCTTTCCTATCAGGCAAAAAAGCCAACCGTCGTAGCACTGGGCTGCTTTGACGGACTCCATCACGGCCATCGGGCAGTCATTGGTGAAGCAAGACGGATGGCGGACCGCCTCGGATGCGAGCTGGCGGTATGGACCTTTGAAGAGCCGCCGAAAAACTACTTTGCGCCCCACTCCGTTCCGCTGATTACCGATCTCCCCACCAAAAAATCACTCCTGCGCCAAATGGGAGTCGATCTTTTGATCTGTCTCCCCTTTGACGAGAAAATCCGCACCCTTTCTGCCGAGGAGTTTTTCCATACGATCCTTCTTCGTCGCCTTCAGGCGAAGCATCTGGTCTGCGGCTACAATTATTCCTTTGGCACGGGCGGTAAGGGAGATTCCAAGCAGCTTCACGCCCTCTGTCAGCAGAGCGGTATTTCTTTGACCACCATTCCTCCCGTTCTGTGCGGCAACCGTGCCGTCAGCTCCTCGGAGATCCGACTTGCCATCGAGGAGGGGCGACCGGAGGACGCTTCCCGTCTCCTTGGCAGACCCTATTCCCTGCGCGCCACCGTCGTGGACGGTCGGAAGCTGGGACGTAAGCTGGGCTTCCCCACCCTGAATCAGCGTTTTCCCGAGGGAATGCTGATCCCCAGGCGAGGAGTCTATGTCAGTCGCGTCACCTATGGCGGCAGAAAAAAGCCGCTTTTTGGCATTACCAACGTAGGAATGCGCCCCACCGTGGGCGGTCATCACGTGGTCGCCGAAACACACGTATTTGACTTTTACGGAGATTTATACGGCAAACAGGTCGAGGTGGAATTTTTGCACTTCATACGGCCCGAGGTTTCCTTTGAAAGCGTGGACGCTCTGTCCGCACAGGTCCATCGGGATATGGAGACAGCAAAACAAATTCTATCAACCGATAAAAACTGATCGGTTTCTACAAGCAACATGGCTACATTAAAACCATTTTGCCCGAGGTTTTCTTTGGTTACTTTCTTTTTCGAAAGAAAGTAACACGCATCCCCCGTGTCCTCAAAAAAATATTTTTAAAAATTTTCAAAAAACTATTGCATTTTGGAAATGTTTGTGGTATGATATATGACTGTATGGATGAATACGGAGCGTAACCTCTCATGCGCACCGTTCAGGCTAACAAGATTATTCAAATCTTAACGGAGGTGAAATCAATGCCGAATATTAAAAGCGCAAAGAAGCGTGTTCTTGTAACTGAGGTCAAGACCCTTCAGAACAAAATGTTCCGCACCCAGCTCAAGACTGATATCAAGAAGTATCAGGCTGCTGTCGCTGCAGGCAACACCGAGCTCGCACAGGCTACCTACAAGGCTGCTGTGAAGAAGATCGACCAGGCTGCTGCTCGCGGAATCATTCATAAGAATGCTGCTGCTCGCAAGAAGAGCCAGTTCACCAAGGCACTCAACAATATGTAATCATAACCGTGCATAGTTCTCACCACTATGTACGGTTATTTACTTTTATCGGAGGTATATTTATGATATACAGAAATATTTCGGAGCTCGTCGGGGGCACTCCTCTTTTCGAGCCTGTGAATCTTATAAATAAATAT
>JAZORA010000148.1:0-2549 GCA_045656365.1 Eubacteriales bacterium
GAAGAGAGTCATGACGCCCGCTGAGGCAAAGAAGATCGGCTCGGATTACATCGTGGTTGGTAGACCGATCACCGCTGCCGAGGATCCCGTTGCCGCTTACGAGAGATGCGTCAGAGAATTCGTTGACTAATTGAAAGGAAGAGAATTGAAATGGAAGGATATAAGAGAGAGTTTATTGAATTTCTGGAGAGCGCGGGCGTGCTCAAGTTTGGAGATTTTACCGCGAAGAGCGGAAGAAAAATCCCCTATTTTATCAACGCGGGAATGATCAAGACCGGCGATGACATCGCAAAGCTGGGCGAGTTCTACGCAAAGGCATATTTTGAGAAGCTTGGTGCCAAGAAGGCGGTTCTTTACGGACCCGCTTACAAGGGAATCTCCCTTGCAGTATCCGCCGCTGTTGCTCTTTCCAAGCAGGATCTGAACGTCCCCTTCTTCTTCAACCGTAAAGAGGTGAAGGATCACGGTGAGGGCGGCGTGTTTGTAGGATACGTTCCGGTGGCAGGCGAGGAGATCGTCATCATTGAGGATGTGATCACCGCAGGTACGGCGATCCGTGAGAGCATGGAGATTCTCTCCCATCTGGAGGGCGTGAAGGTTGCGGCAACCTTTATTATGGTAGACCGTAAGGAAAAGGGTCAGACCGAAAAGGGAGCAGTGCAGGAGATCGAGGAGCAGTTTGGATTCCCCGTGTACTCTATCGTTGACGTTTACGATATCATCGAATATCTGGAAGAGGACGAGAAGAACGCGGAAAACGTAGAGAGAATCAAGAAGTATCTGGCAGTCAACGGCGCTAAGGCATAAAGCTCCGTTTCAACGAAAATTCATAAAAGGAGAACTCTTATGAGAAGCTTAATTGATATTTTTGACTTGTCGGTGGAGGAAATTGAGGAGCTGATCCATACCGCCAACGACATTATTGCCAATCCGCAAAAATACGCTGAATGCTGTAAGGGAAAGAAGCTGGCAACGCTCTTTTTCGAGCCTTCCACCAGAACCCGACTGAGCTTTGAGGCGGCAATGATGGAGCTTGGCGGAAACGTGATCGGATTTTCCGACGCGCAAAGCTCCTCTTCCTCCAAGGGAGAGAGCGTTTCCGATACGGCAAAGGTAATCAGCTGCTACGCCGATATTATTGCGATGCGCCATCCCAAGGTGGGCGCCCCCCTGGTAGCGGCAGAGGCGGCATCGATCCCCGTGATCAATGCGGGCGACGGAGGACACAACCATCCTACGCAGACCTTGGCGGATTTGTTGACGATCAGCCGTGAAAAGGGAAGAGTGGATAACTTTACCATCGGTTTTTGCGGTGACTTGAAGTTCGGCAGAACGGTACATTCGCTGATCTGCGCCCTTTCCCGTTACGAGGGAGTGAAGGTGGTGCTGATCTCCCCCGAGGAATTGGCTCTGCCCAGCTATGTCAAGAAGGATATTCTGGAGAAGAAGGGAATCACCTATGTTCAGACCACCGACCTGGAGTCGGTTATGCCCGAGCTTGACGTACTGTATATGACCCGTGTGCAGAAGGAACGCTTCTTCAACGAGGAGGATTACCTCCGCCTGAAGGATAGCTACATTCTGACACCTCAGAAGCTCGTGAACGCCAAGAAGGATCTTTGTATTTTGCATCCGCTCCCCCGTGTGAACGAGATCAGCGTTGCCATTGACAAGGATCCTCGCGCATGCTACTTTAAGCAGGTGCTGAATGCGAAGTATATTCGTATGGCACTGATTCTCAAACTTTTGAAGGAGGCTGGAAGAATATGATGAACATTGATTCGATCCATACGGGCTTTGTGATTGACCATATTCCCGCCGGTCGCGGCATGAAGCTTTTTGAGCTTCTTGGACTGGATCAGCTGGATTGTACGGTGGCGATTCTGAAAAACGTCGGAAGCCGTAAAATGGGCAAGAAGGACATCATTAAGGTTGATGCGGATATTTCCATCAATTTTGAGATCATTGGCTTCTTCGCTCCCGATGCAACGGTGAATATCATTCGTGATGGAAATCTGATTGAAAAGAAGCGCATCGATCTGCCCAAGGTTCTGACGGGTGTGATCCGTTGCAAGAATCCCCGTTGTATTACGACCACCGAGCAGGAGCTTGCTCATAAGTTCCTTTTGACCGATGCCGAGGAGCACGTATACCGTTGTGTATATTGTGAAACCAAGGCAAGCTACGATCAGTAAAAAAGAAAAGCCTCCGATGACGGGAATCTGCGCCTCGGAGGCATCTTTTTAGTAACAAAAAGGAGAAGAACATGGAAGGCTGTAAAACAAAAAAGAAGATCCTGTGGTGGCAAATCCTCGCAATAATTCTTATCATAGTTGTAGCACTTGTGTCAGTGGTGCTTCTTGGCGCGAGAGCCTATTTCCGCTACTCTGTTTCCGATTATTATCGGGCATCCGAGAAAACCTTTGAGATCGCGGGACTTTCCGACGGATTCGTGCCGCAGGGTCTGGATTTTGACGAGAGATCGGGCTGCTTTTTTGTGACGGGGTATATGGATGACGGAAGCGCATCACCCATCTACCTGATTGAAC
>JAZORA010000149.1:0-2054 GCA_045656365.1 Eubacteriales bacterium
AGAACGACATGGCTACGATCCGACTTCTCAAGGCTGGACACCTTTTGAGGAACTCTCTGATAGTTGATCTGCGTGTACGTACCGTTGACCTGATACTGGGAAACCACGTCGGACAGCGCGCCGAGGGTACGGTTACCGATGATATTGGCAGACGCGGAATCCATCAGAGGGATGTTGGTTACCAGATCGCTTTCGGGCATATCCTCCTCAAACACTGCATCCTGTACCGTAATGATGTTCGAATACTTGGTGGCATTGAAGAAGGTGGAGGAAAGAAGGTTACCCACGATGAGAACCACGATCGGAATCACGGCAAGAGCGATCACGATCTTCACGCCCGTCGTCTTTTTCGTCTTATCCTCATAATTTTTCTTTTTGCCCTTACCTGTCAACACCTCAAAGGCTTTTCCCTTAAAGCTCAGGATCAGGTAGGACGCGCCGAAGACCACGGCAACGAAGGTCACCGCCATCCAAAATTCCTGCGCGTAAATGTTGATGGGGGGCAGCACGACGTAATAGCCTACGGCGGATACCGCCGCGGTGATCAAGGCTGCAATCAAAATTTTCATGGATTTTTTCATAATTTCTCCTTGCCATTCTCGGCCAATTTGTTTTGTTGCTTGGACGGAGGCGCGTCATTTCGGGTAAAGTCAAATACACATTTCTCACCCTCACGGCGCAAAACCGCGTCAAAGCTCTTTCCGTTCTTGGAAATGAATCCTTTTATTTTTGAGGTAGCGCCCGTTTCCAACAGCTGTCGAGCATTGGAGACCGATATGGCTCTACCGCAAATATACGTGCTCAGGCTGAATTTACAGCCATTTTTATAACCGCTACAGGCATAACTGACCCGATAGCGCTTGACCTCCGAGCCGCAAAGGGGACAGGTTCCGATCACGTCTCCAAAGAATCCCACGTCGGTATCCTCCTCTGCGGGAAGCGCATCTCGCGTTTCAAAATAACGGGCGATCTCCTCTGTGGCGATGGCAACGCTGTCCTTGACCTCCATCTCGCCCCGATACACCTTTTTCAGTGCCTTACCCATTTCCGAGGTTTTATACTTATCCATGGAAATATTCATGCGGGCAAGGGATTCGATGAGGTAGATGCCGCCGGGAAGAATGGTATACACGTCCTTTTTCAGTTGGATATACCCGCTCTGTCTGGCGTTATCAATGATTCCCGTTCGGGTCGCCTCCGTGCCCAGCTCCACGCCCTCAAACATGGCGCGATATTCCTCCGCATCATCCGCCCCCATGGAATCGTCTACCGCCGCCTTTTCCTCGCGGAAGGGATTCTTCAGATAATTATTGAGGGTCTCGATGGTATAATGCTTCGGAGGTGTGGTCTCCTTCTGGAGAGGCTTAAAGTCGGTATTTACCAAGTCGCCCTTCTCCAGGGGAGGCAGGATCTTATCCTTCTGGGAGCAATCGTCGTATTTGGTCCAGCCCTTTTCCCGAATCGAAAGCCCCTTGAGAACGAAGTCCTCCAGCTTTCCGACACTGATGACGATTTCCACCCGCTCGGCAATACAATCCTCCGCGCAAAACACCGCAACAAAACGGCGGAACACGGTGGAATAAACCTGCATTTCCTTTTCACTCAGGCGGCTCTTATCGGGAATTTTATAGGTGGGAGTAATGGCAGAGTGGGATTCGATTTTGCTGTCGTCAAAGATGGTTTTCTTATCCTTAAACACCACGGGATAACCAAGCTTGGCGCAATTCTCGAGAATCTTTTTGATCTTTCCCTTTTCTGCCGTGGCAAGATACTCCGAGTTGGTTCGGGGATAGGTCAAGAAGCCCTCCTCGTAAAGCTTCTGAACGATGGCAAGGCTCTCTGCCATGGACATCTTATACTTCTTACCAAGCACGTTTTGCAGCTTTGATAAGGAATAGAGCTTACCCGGGAAAAGCTTGTCCTTCTTGTTTTTAATCCCTGTTACAACAGCCCCTGTCGCATTGTACAATGCACAGGTCTGTTCCGCCTGAACTCTCTGATCTTGATCGAATTTCTTCTTGGAAATCAGCTCGATCACTTCCCCTTTGGTCTCC
>JAZORA010000150.1:0-4333 GCA_045656365.1 Eubacteriales bacterium
GATCTTGGTGCAAATTTGGTGCAACACTTTATGCGACGATACTCACGATATTCACGATATCGCACGAAATCACACGATAAATGCACGATATCACACGTATTTCCACGATATTCACGATATCAAACGGTATTGCTAAAACTCGAAGAGATAATTTATTATTTCTTATATACAAAAAGCTCTGCTATGCAGGGCTTTTTGTGTTTTTTCGGGCGGTTCAATTTGTAAAAACTCTGGCGTCCTATTTACTTTTTGCCGTTTTTATGGTATAATCTAACTAATCGATAAACTTGAATTTGACGGAGAAAATAATTTTATGGGACTGTTCAATATATTTAAGAAGAAAGACGAGTTTATTAAAATAGAAATTCAAAAGTTAATTGAATGGGATGAGCCTAATGGAGAAGGTTGTTTTGCATCGGATAGAATAACAAAAGGTGGATTTAAGGTTGGATATATGTACAGAGAAGAACCCGATGAAGGAAATCCTGATAGCGGTTGGCGATTCTTGGCAGGCGACGAAGATGATGAATATATCAATAATCCGAACAATTTACATCTGTTTTCTATTAACACAATCTGCAATTACGATAAGGATATTATCCCATATTTGAAATCCGAAGTTGGAAGTGCTTACATTAGAACAGGTAGCAATAAATTTGAAATTGATGATGGCTCTAAACATATATTTGTTGAGAAACAAAACAGATAAATTCCAATTTTTTGAGGTGATTGAGATGATAGATATTACTGCTTGGATAAATGACTTTTTGCAGAAGTTAAACGATACTTTTGGAGATCGCGTGTGGTTCGTTGGCTTGCAAGGAAGCTACGGTCGCGGTGAAGCAACCGAAGCAAGCGACCTTGATTTGGTTGTCATCTTGGACGAACTGTCGGCTTTGGACGTTCAAAAATATAACGCGACGTTAGATACGTTGCCAAACAGAGAACTGCTTTGTGGCTTTCTTTCGGGGAAAAAAGAGCTTCTTAATTGGGAACCCTCGGATCTTTTTCAATTTTATTACGATACCAAGCCGATCAAGGGCAGTCTGGATGAATTGCTTCCGTTGATTGACGAGCGTGCGATCAACAGAGCAATCAAAATTGGCGCGTGCAATATCTTTCACGGCTGTGTGCATAATATGCTCTACGAAAAAAGTGAGGAGCTTTTGAGAGGCTTATACAAACCCGCGTCCTTCGTCGTGCAAGCGATCGTCTTTCTGCAGACGGGAAGCTATATCAGCCACCAGAAAGATTTGCTCGAGATCGTTTCTCCCGATGATCGTGTCATTGTGGATACCTTTTTGAATTTGAAAAACGGCGGAGCGGGTGCGTTTGAAAAGATGTCCGAGACGCTGATGCTCTGGAGTCAGCGTTGGATCGCCGAATCACGGTAAAAAATAACGGTTCATTCCCTTGATGCCAAAAGGCACGGAATGAACCGTTATTTGTATTAATCGTGTCTTTGATCCTCTCGGTCAAAGGTCTCGCAAAAGCGCGCGGAGAAGGAGGGCTGCTCACCTGCAACGTACAGATGCGAGGTGTCGCCAAAGGAGCCCATACGGAAATAGGCAATGCCTTTTCTACGTTCCTCGGTCACGAGCGTTGTAACCGACGTTGGAGCGGCGCAGGTTCCGTGCCAGAGCACCATGGGGGAGACGTTGAGCAGATGCGAGAGCAGAACGCACTCCAAGCCGAAATGACAGAAGAACACGATTGTATCCTCATTTGCGCGAACCGCGCGATAGTATGCTCCCTCGCGCTTGTAGCCGTGCTTTTCGAGAAGGGAATCCAGTCCATCGCATACCTCTCGGTATTTTTGCTCTACATTGGTTTTTTGGAACACCTCGTTTTCAAGCCAGGCGTCCTTGTCGAAATTGCGGGGATCAACCGTCCACGATTCGGGAATCCAATCCCAGATACAGGTGTTTCCAACGATTCCGTTTTTCTCGGGGATCGATACGGGAAATTCGCGTAGCCAATCCAGAGTTTCTCCCGTGCGGTTCATTTTTTCAAGCGTTGGAACGGCGGTCGCCTGCGCTCTGCCGAGCGGGGAAAGATAGAACGCCGTCACGTCTACGTGTTGCATCCGCTCCGCCAATAGCTCTGCCTCACGGAATCCCGTGGGGGTGAGGGAATCAATGGCGTAGTTCGGATCTCCGTGTCTGATAATCAAAAGTTTCATTTTAACCCTCTTTTCGGTGTCTCGAAATATAATCGTATCTATTTTACCACGAATCTGCAATCTGGTCAATGTTTTTTTGAAAATAACTTGTTTTTTGCTTTTTTTGATGCTATAATATCCTTGTAAACAGAGTCCTATTCACCCTTAAAGGAGTATTTCATATGAAACATCTGTTGTACGGCGACGGTATTCACGATGATCATCCTGCGATACAGGAAATGATCGATAGCGGCGTGTGCGAGGTGTCGCTTCCGATGCCGAAGGTCTGCTATTTGATTTCAAGACCGATCGAATTACCGTCTGATTTCACCTTGCGGTTGCCCCGATTTGCCACCGTTCGCTTGGCGGATGGCGCCAACTGCGTGATGGTGAAGAACAAAATGCGGTGGGATCCTCAAAAAAGGCTCTCCGATGATGTATATACCAATCCCGTATGGGAGCATTTGTGGAGCTACGTGGACGATTATTCGCCGGACGCCCCCTGTGAGAACATTGAGATCAAGGGCGGTATCTGGGATTGCAACAATCAAAATCAGCTTCCGAATCCCGAGCGAAAGATCGACCTTTCCGTACGTGAATTTTATGGCTGTGGGATGCTTTTTTACAACGTAAAGGGCTTCAAGCTCTCCGAATTGACGATCAAGGATCCCTCGCAGTACGGTGTGACGATGGACAAAATCTCCTATTTTACCGTGGAGGATATTACCTTTGATTACAATCTCGGCAATCCCTGTCCGATCAATATGGACGGAATCCATCTGGACGGAAACTGCCACTTTGGCGTGATTCGCAATCTGAAGGGCACCTGCTACGACGATCTCGTTGCGATCAACGCGCACGAGGGAAGCTGCGGACCGATCACGAATATCGAAATTGACGGTATTTTCGCGGAAAACTGCCACAGTGCCGTGCGCTTGCTCCGCGTGGCGGAGCCTGTTGAGGCGATCCGCATCTCCAACGTGTTTGGAACCTATTATCAGTACTGTATCGGACTCACAAAGGCTTATAAGGGAGAAACCAAGGGGTGTTTTGATGAGATCACACTCGACAATCTTTACGTTTCCAAGGCGATGCCCGTGAGAAAGGGCGATTTTCAGCATCCGCCCAAGCTCGAGCAGGTTTGTCCGCTGATCTTTATTCAAGGGAATACCAACACGGGAGCCTTGACCTTAAAGCATTTTCACCGCAGAGAGGAGACTCTGTCGAAGGAGTCCGTTTTTGTCGGGGAAGGGGCAAGGATCGACCGATTCCTGATCGAGGACGTAACCGTTGAAAACCACACGGGCGAGCCGATGCCGTTCCTCGTTAATCAAGGAGAGATCAAGCAGCTTTCTATGAAGCAAGTAGAAACAAAAGAAGATGCGCCTATCGTCAACACGGGCAAGATTTTGAGCTCTGTGCTTTCATAAAACACATCTGAAAAGCCTCAAAACGCAGTACTTTTGGGGTTTTTCTCTTTTTATGCCGTCAAATCGGATTCGAGAGATGCAAAAAAGCGATCCCGTCCGTCGGGGGATAAAATGGCGTATGCCACGTAATTTCCGAAGATTTTGATCTGCGCATCGCGAAGCTTTGGAGTTTCTTCGGGAATATAGGAATCGTAAAAGGCTCGGTTTCGATCGAGCGATTCGGAAAGGTATTCCGAGAGAAGCGTTTTGACCTCGTCGGTCTGATCGGTGGGGACTCTCCAAATCCCGAATTCGTCGAGCACGCTGCCGTTTGAGGAAAAATAAACGCAAAACTCCGAAAAGGTCTCGGGTAAGGTGATATAATCGTCCAGATAGTCCGCGTCGGCTTGTACGAATTGCGTATCGGTTAGCTTCCGTTGCGCAGATTCTGCCAATTCATCCACCGAAAAGGAATCCAGATATGCGGGCTTTGACCGACAGGAAGCCAGCGTGCAGAGAGAAAGGAAAAGAAAAAACGAAAGGATGCGCTTTGAAAACATAAATTGCCTCCGTTAGTATCATAAAAAAACGGGAACACTCCCTATTTTGGAGTGTTCCCCAGCCTGCGGACAAAGGCGTTAGCACTATCATTTTGACGAAAAGTTTCGGTCAAGCCTTTTCAAAGGCTTGCGCGGTGGAGGCTGCGGAAGCCCCCTCGCCCTCCACAGAGGGCGAAATTCCCCCCCCCAACGGCGTTCTCTTT
>JAZORA010000151.1:0-2005 GCA_045656365.1 Eubacteriales bacterium
CCCTCGCGCAAAAGATTGATGCCAACTAGTACGTCGTAAACGCCGGCGCGTAGGTCGCGTAAAATATCGCCACGCTCTAATGTATCTACGTCGGAGTGAATGTAGGCGGTCTTGACGCCACGATCTTTCAGATGATCGGTCAAGTCTTCGGCCATTCGCTTGGTTAAAGTCGTAATGAGCGTACGTTGACCTTTAGCGATACGCTTATCGATTTCTTCCATTAAGTCATCAATTTGGCCATCGGAGCCGCGGACTTCGATTTCTGGATCTAGTAATCCGGTAGGACGAATGTCTTGCTCGGCTGGTTTCGGGCTGTGTTCTAACTCGTATTCGCCTGGCGTAGCGGAAACATAAATTGCCTGATTGATGTGCTTTTGAAATTCGCCGTAAGTGAGTGGGCGGTTATCCAGTGCACTAGGCAGACGGAAACCAAATTCGACTCGCTGAAGGATGATTCGATCCCCGTGATCCTGAACGTCTCCGAGGAATCCAGACGAATGGAAGAAATGATGCGCTTCTATCAGATGGCAGACGGCCCCTCCTTCCCCACCGAGACCACGCTGATCCTCAATACCGCTTCCCCTCTGATCAGGAAGCTTGAAACCGAAGCGGAAAGCGATCCGCAAAAGGCAAAGACCTCGGCATCCTATCTCTATCGGATCGCCCTTCTGTCCCAAAAAAAATTCTCCGCTGAGGAAATGGAACGCTTTATGAAGGACAGCTTTGATCTTTTGCTCAAGCTGTAATTTAGCAAATACGAAAACGCGATGGCATCGTCATTTGCCACCGCGTTTTCCATGAAGTCCCCAAGAAAGGAGTATTCGTTTGATTTCCCGTGAAAATTTTCAAATCCACTGTGATAACCTGACGGTATTTTCCCACCGTGCCGAGATGACCGCAACGCAGAGAAAATTAACACTAAAGCTGGCGATCGAAGAACTCCTTTCCGATTCAAAATCCCCCGCCGAGCTTTTTGATCTCTTTTCTCAAAGCATTGAAGCTCCAAGGGCGGAGGATAAGGCGATATTTTGCAAACACCTTCTCTCGTCCACCCAAAAGGCAGAAGCCCATTTCCGTGGCTTTTTCGCCGATGGAGAGCGAGCGCAAGCCGGCGCTCACGGCAGAGTTGCCCTCGTAAACAACCCCTACAACGACGAAGCGTTTTCTCGCTTTTCCCGTGCCATCGTTAATCCCAAGAAAGCCTACTTTCCTTCCTTTATCGAGATGTGCGAGTCAGTCATTGATGGGAAATGTGAGTTCTGCGTACTCCCGATGGAGAACACTCGCAACGGCAGACTGTTTGGCTTCTACGACATGATCGATCGCTATGAGCTGAAGATCTGTGCCGTCACCGAGCTTGACGCGGAAGAAGCGGTAGGTCGAACGCGGTACGGCTTGATTGGAAAAAGCCGTCCGGACCGTATCCCCAAAAACAGTCTTTGGAATTTTGAGTTTTCCGTGGTTGCCGAGTCGGAGCGTTTTCCAACGGACATTTTGCAGATCGCGCCAATTTTTGAGGCAACGGCGTTAAAAATCGACTCCATCCCCCTTCGCTATGACGAGGACTCTCAACGGATCTATTTTTCCTTCCGACTGCCCGAGTCCTTTGTCCCCGCCTTCGACCTCTATCTTTCCAAGGAGCATAGCCGATATACCACCATTGGCTATTACCCCTTGATCTTTTAAAATGAACCATTACCTATCAAGAAAGGATCCTACCATGGAACACATCAGCTACCAGACCAAAGGCGTCTGCTCCAAAAAAATTGATATCGACGTAGAAAACGGAATCATCCAAAAAGTTCAATACCTGGGCGGATGCTCGGGCAACACCCAGGGCGTTGCGGCGCTTGTCGAGGGAATGACCGTTGAAGAGGCAATCAAGCGCCTTAGCGGCATCCGTTGCGGCTTCAAATCCACCTCCTGTCCCGATCAGCTGGCAACAGCACTCCGTCAACATCTCGAACAGTCAAAACACGCTTAATCAACGATCAAAATACCGAAG
>JAZORA010000152.1:0-3882 GCA_045656365.1 Eubacteriales bacterium
GTTGAGCCACTCCTCGATGTCGCCGGAGCCGATGAACTCAGGAATGGGATCAACGAATGCCATGTGGCCTGCCCATCCGGGAGAGGTGGAAGCGATGTCCGCACCGGTTCCCTCGGTGATATCGTCAATGATCTTGGAGTAATCCTTGATGTTTGCGTTGGTGGGGAAGTGAACGTTCTCCATGGGCATACGGAGCTTCTCATCGATCTGGTTGTACAGATACTTGATCATGGAGTGAGCAAAGCCTGCCTCGTAGGTGATGGGAGCGATGTTGCCGTCCTGATCTGCCCACTCGTCCTCTGCTACGATATGTACCTTGGAGCAGTCAACCTTGAAGTAGTTGATCAGCTGTGCCAGAGGAATGTAGGTATCGGGCTCGGGGTTACCGAGGATCATGGTGAAGGACTTTCCTGCCTCGGAAGCTGCCTTCAGGCGGGTGAAGAGGGTGGAAATGAGAACGGGATGGGGGTTCATCATAACCTTAACCTCGAACTCAGGGTGCCACCAAGCCTCTCTCTTCTCGAGATCGGTTCCGCTCAGGCTGCGAACATACTCGCAAACCTTCTTATCCTTAAAAGGAACAAAGTCAGCGGGTTGAAAGTCAAACTTCGTTGCGGGATCGGTAATAAAGTGTTTCATTGTGTTTCTCCTTTTTGGTTTTTTATGTTTTTTTATTTTTTGTCTTCAAAGACCATCGTACCAAACCCTGAGGTTCGGTGGAAGGTAAAGGGCTCGCCGAGAACGGGACTCCACGAGAAATAATGAGGAGGCTCGGTCAGGTCGGAGCACTTGTAGCAATTCGCGCGCATTTCCTTTTCGGGGTAGACCCGAAAATCGGGAAAGAATCGGCGAATAAAGGAATATGGGATCTCATAAAAGATCTCCCAGCCCCCCTCCTCCCGACAAATGATCGGGTGGATCACCTCGGTATCGGGAACAAGACGAACCAGATCGTCGATTCCCGAAGCAAATCCGAGATAGATGCAGCCGTTGGCGTTAAACTCCACGTTGAAGTAACGCCCGTCCCCTTCCACCGGGCAGAAGAAGAACTCAAGGCAGCTATCCTCACAGGGCATTCCCAAGGGTCCGCGCTCCACGGCGCGGGTCGAGGGCTCTCTCGTCCAAAGGTGAACCATCAGCGCCTCGTCGGAGTATCCTATCTGCGCATACGCCGACACACCGTCGGGCACGCCTGCGGGATAGGAATAATCCATTTCAAGAATGGGAGCTTCTCTCAGCTCATCTAAGGTTGCGACTTTATGCAGCGAATACCGCTTCATACGGTTTCGCCTTCCATCATAACGCGCTTGACCTTCATCAGGTGATCGACGAAGACCAGATCGGCGCGCTTTCCGACGGCGATCTCACCGCGGTCATAGAAGCCTGTCACCTGGGCGGGGTTGTAGGACGCAAACTTAAAGACGTCCACGATCGACGCGCCCGTGTGCTTGATCATGTTACGGCAGGAAATATCGAGGGTCATCTTCGAGCCTGCGATCTCTCCCATGTGGTCAAAGTTGATATCGTCCACGTCGTCGTATCCCTCGGGGATCGGTCCGTCACATGCGTAAGCATCCGAAATCAGGATCACACGGTCATCCCCCTTGATCCGTCTGGTCAGACGAAGCAGATAGGGGTCAACGTGGATTCCGCGGCTGTCGCAGATCAGCTCGGCGTAGATCTCGCGGTTCATATACACCGTCTCGTCCACACAAGGCGTTCTGCACTCGGGATACTTCTGAAGCGTACCCGTTGCGTTCAGATGGTGAGTTCCGATCTTCAAGCCGTAGGGGATCAGCGCCTCGACCTGATAGGGCTCTGCCTCGCTGTGCGCCACCGAGAAGACTACCGATGGGTTTGCCTTCTTGGCATCCAGCACGAAGCTGAGGATATTCTCGCGCTCAGGCGCCAGCGCCCAGACGCGAACCAGATCTCCCGCCGCCTCAATGATGGGCAGATGCTTCTCGGCATCCACGGGGCCCTTCCAGGGGTTATTTTCCTTATCGCATCCGAACTTGGGGTTCAGATACGGACCTTCCATGTAGAAGCCGCCGATGTTGGCGCACTCCTTCTTGTTCATCGACTCCTTGAGGAAGCCGATCGCCTCCACGTAAGCCGCCGTATCCATGCTGAAATACAGGGCAGGAAGCAGCGTTGTCGTTCCGTGCTTCAGGTGATGCTGACACGCCACCACGGGATCATCCTGAAAGAAGATTCTTCCGTCGGAGTGGGTGTGAATATCCACAAAGCCGGGACCAACGTACGCACCTTCGGCATCAATCACCTCCGCGCCCTCGGGAATCGCCATCTTACGCGCCTCTCCGAAGGAAGCGATCTTGCCGTTTTCTATCAACAACACGCCATCGGGAATGTAATGATCCCGCATAACGAGTATCGCGTTTTTTATTGCAATCATTGCCGCGCTCCTCTCTTTTTTCTTGAATTTCCACGCCGTCACACCTTGAAAAACACCGACAAACTCTGATAATTTTCTAACAAAATATCGCATTTACGGGCGCAACAAAAAGACGGCATAGATATCCAACTAATATTTTACAAAAAATATGAAAAATTGTCTATGTAAAATCCTATCTTTTTTGTGGTAAAATATCACACAAATGGGCATTTTTCTACCAAAAAGAAGAAACCATGGGCGTGTAAACGCCCATGGTTTCTCTATTTCGAAAAGAAGAGAAAATTTACGCCTCATCCTCTTCTCCGTTTCGCTTCTGAAGCTGTTCCTTCACCATCATATCCTTGACCTTCATGAGGCGAGTCGTATTGCCTCGCTCGTTCTCGTCCAACTTCATTTTGATGGATTTGATGGTCGCCAGATATTGGGGCATCATGATATGCTCCAGCGCGTTGACACGGCGTCTCGTCCGCTCGATCTCCTCCGCCAGAAGCTGAGCCGTTTTCTCCAGCTCCGCCATACGCAGAATATCCACGAGAATCCCGTTTAGCTCACCGATGGACGCGTCCAGCTCTCCCGAGGTAAAGGCAAAGCCGTAATTCAAGGTCTCGCCCACCCGATTTTCCGACAGCGTCATCTCGAATTTCGGCACCGTCACGCTCATTACGTTCTGATAGGACACCCTAAGACCCGCCTCGGTCTTGGGACAGATCAGCGCCTCCTCCAGCATATACGGTGTTCCCGAAGCACTTGCCACAGTAAAACCACGGTAGAATTTCTCCAGCGATCGCTCTACCTTCTCTCTGAGAGCCTTGTCCTCCCGAACCACCCGGAGAAAGCGCTTCATCAGCTCGTCCCGCTTATCCTTCAGGAGCTTGTGTCCCCGTCTGGCAGTCGTATACCGTCCCTCGAGCTTCTTCAGCTCCATTCTGGTCGGATTTACTCTGATTTCAGCCATAACTCCACACCGTCCTTATTTCTTCGGCCAGTATTTGTCCACCAGCTCAGGCTTGATTCTCTTCATTTCGCTTCGCGGCAAAATCGAGAGCAGCTCCCACCCGAGATCCAAGGTCTCCTCGATGGTACGGTTTTCGTTGAAGCCCTGATTGATATACCGTTCCTCAAAGGCATCGGCAAACTTGGCGTACAGGCGATCCATGGGAGTCAGCGCCGCCTCACCCAGCACCACCATCAATTCCTTGGCTTCCTTTCCTCTCGCGTAGGAAGAAAAGAGCTGGTTCATGGTACCCGCGTGATCCTCTCTGGTCTTCCCTTCTCCGATTCCCTTGTCCTTCAGTCGGGACAGGGAGGGGAGAACGTCCACGGGAGGCATATATCCCTTTCGGTACATTTCACGGGAAAGAATGATCTGTCCCTCGGTAATGTATCCCGTCAGGTCGGGAATAGGGTGAGTCTTATCGTCCTCGGGCATGGTCAGGATGGGGATCATGGTGATCGAGCCCTCCGAG
>JAZORA010000153.1:0-4802 GCA_045656365.1 Eubacteriales bacterium
GTGATGGCATAGGTGTCCTCGGTAATGATGCCAAGCTCCTTGGCGATCGCCACCGCCGTATCGATGTGGTCTCCCGTGATCATGATGGGACGGATTCCCGCGCTTCTGCACTCTACGATCGCATCCTTTACCTCGGGACGAACGGGGTCGATCATACCGCAAAGACCTACGAAGCAAAGGTTACACTCCAAATTTTCCGGCGCATAATCGGCAGGCTCGACTTCCCACGTTCTCATGGCGCAAGCAAGAACACGAAGTGCCTTGTCAGCCATCGTTTTGTTGGCATGGAGAATGGAATCCTTATATTCTTCGGTCATGGGAACGGGGGTTCCGTTCTCCAGATAATGCGTACATTTTCCAATGATCACATCGGGCGCACCCTTGGTATATTGAGTATAGCTTCCTTCAACCTTGTGCACGGTAGACATCATTTTTCTTCCCGAATCGAAGGGTGCCTCACCAGCGCGAGGATAGCTTTCCTTCAAATCGTACTTTTTCATGCCCAGCGTGTCTGCCCAAACAACGAGTGCCGCCTCCGTAGGCTCACCCGTTACGTTTCCGTCGGGATCAATCTCGGCATCACAGCAAAGCGCCATAGCCGAAGCAATCTGACTTTCATTTTCTCCAAAGTGGTCCACAACGGTCATCTTGTTCTGAGTCAGCGTGCCCGTCTTGTCGGAGCAAATGATCTGTGCACAGCCAAGGGTTTCAACCGCAGTCAAGCGGCGAATAATGGCGTTTCGCTTGGACATGTTGGTAACACCCATGGAAAGCACCACCGTAACGACGGCGGCAAGTCCCTCAGGGATTGCGGCGACCGCCAGGGAAACGGCAACCATAAAGGAGGGAAGAATGGTATCGTTGAAGCTGAAGTTACCGGCACGGACCAGCTGAACGCCAAATACGACGATACAGATGCCAAGAACGAGCCAGGTCAGGATCTTCGAGAGCTGATTCAACTTTCTCTGAAGCGGAGTCTCGCCCTCTTCTGCCTGCTGAAGAGCGCCCGCGATCTTACCCATTTCGGTGTCCATACCCGTTGCGGTTACAACTGCCGTACCTCTTCCGTATACGACGGTCGAGCCCATGTAGAGCATGTTTTTGCGGTCACCGAGGGGAATGTCCTTTTCACCCTCCTTCAGGTTAATGATGTCGATAAATTTCGTAACGGGAACCGACTCACCCGTGAGCGCCGCTTCCTCTACCTTCAGACTGGCATTTTCAAGGATACGCGCGTCTGCGGGAACGGCGTCGCCTGCCTCGAGGAGGATAACGTCGCCAACGACCAGATCCTCGCTGTGGATGATCTGTATCTTGCCGTCACGCAACACCTTCGAGGTCGCCGCAGACATTTCCTGAAGGGCTTCGATTGCTTTTTCTGCCTTGCTTTCCTGATACACACCGAGAACGGCGTTGATAATTACGACCGCAAGAATGATGATGACGTCAGCAAAGCTTTCGTTTTCCACCACTGCAAGCACGCCGCTGATGAGCGCCGCAACGAGCAGAATGATGGTCATTGGATCGGCAAGCTGCTCGAGAAAGCGTCTGATGATAGACTTTCCCTTTGCCGCGGCAAGCTTGTTCTTTCCGTTTTCTTCAAGACGCTTGGCAGCCTCGTCTGAAGTCAGACCTTCTCGTGAGCCGTTGATTTCTCGCAAGACGTTTTCGGTTTCTTCACAGTAAAATTTCATTCAAACCTCCATATATCTTTATTTATTTTTAACTAAAAGAAAAACGAGTCCTATCATAATTAATTTATCAATCATTAATTTGATAAGTCTCGTCAATTAAGATAAAGCCAAGGAAATCCGTGATGTTGACTTTAACGCATATATATGCCGACTACTCCCTTATGAGCAATATGAAATTTTTGGGTTGGTTTCAACGGTAAATATTGTAGCATAAAAAAACAACACTGTCAATAGAAATTTTGGAAAAACAAAAAATATCTACAACTAAAATAAAACCTCAAGTTGGATTGATTAAAATAGGATCGCTCGTTTTTTTTCTGTTTTCTCATTCCTCTTTGGCTTTTGGCATATATTGTTTTGAGGTGATGAATATGAAACAGAAAACTTTTTTAAACGGAATCGGAAAAACATGGGGAAAGCGTTTTGTGGCGCTTGGCTTATCGCTCCTTTTTGTCCTTTTCGCGCGCCTTCCCGTGTCGGCTGCTCCACAAAACGTCACAGAACCCGTGGTGGAGTGTAAATCCGCCATTTTGATGGAAGCGTCCACGGGAAAAATTCTTTTTGAGCAGAATGCGGACGAAGCGTTGCCGCCCGCATCGGTGACCAAGGTCATGACCTTGCTTCTGATTATGGAAGAGATCGAGGCAGGGCGCCTGAAATACGACGATCCCATTACCGCGTCGGCGCACGCCTGCTCTATGGGCGGCTCGCAGATTTTTCTCAAGGAAGGGGAGGTTATGAGCGCCGAGGATATGATCAAAAGCGTGGTGATTGCCTCAGCAAACGATGCGGCGGTGGCACTTGCCGAGCACGTTTCGGGAAGCGAGGAGGCATTCGTGGAGCGAATGAATCAGCGCGCCGCGGAGCTGGGCATGCAAAACACCCATTTTGAAAACACCAACGGTCTGGACGATACCGCAAAGAATCACGTGACCTCGGCACGGGATATTGCCCTTATGTCACAAGCACTCCTGCGCTACGACCGGATCACCGAGTTTAGCTCGATCTGGATGGATACCATCCGTGACGGCGAATTTGGTCTGACCAATACCAACCGTCTCGTCCGATTCTACCGTGGCGCCACGGGACTGAAAACCGGATCGACCTCCAAGGCAGGCTTCTGTATTTCCGCCACGGCGAAACGGGATGGGATGAGCCTGATTTGCGTGATCATGGGCGCTCCCAGCCGTGATATACGAAACGCTACGGCAACGAAGCTGCTCGATTTCGGATTCGCGAATTATATCCTCTATCGACAGCCCGCAGGGCGAATGGAGGGGATTCGGGTCAAGGGAGGCGTGTGCGAGTCCACAGACGCATCCTATCCCGAGTTTTGTGCCGTGGTGAAAAAGAACGAGGTGGGACGCATTGAGATCAAGACCGAATTGCCTGAATCGGTCCAAGCACCGGTTGAGAAGGGGACATCCTTGGGAAGGATCGTCTATGCCCTCGACGGGCGGGAGCTTGGCGTTTGCGAAATCTCCGCGGATGAGACCGTGCAAAAAATCAGTTTTTGGGGGATTGTTTGGCGAATCCTCGGGGCAATGACACTTTGTTAACGGATCGTTACAAAAAAGTAACAAAATATGAATACTTTGTTTCAGAATTTGTTATATAATGGATTTGTAAAGTTAGCCTACATAGGTTAGTAAAATACGTTATCCTAAGGAGGATGTTACAATGGTACTGAAATTAAATGACGCGTACGTAAGACCTTTTATTGATGCCGCTGAGCTTACCGCAATTGAGCCCGAGGTTCTGAAGGCACAGAAAACGCTCATGGAGGGTACGGGCGAGGGAAATGATTTCCTCGGTTGGGTTACGTTGCCCGACGATTACGATAAAGAAGAGTTTGCTCGCATTAAGGTTGCCGCAGAGAAGATCAAGAAGACGTGCGACGTGTTCGTCGTAATCGGTATCGGCGGCTCCTATCTTGGCGCAAGAGCAGTAATTGAGTTCCTCAAGTCCCCCATGTACAATAATATGAAGAAGGATACGCCCGACGTATATTTTGCGGGCTGTAACATCAGCGCCCAGTCTCTCAACGAGCTGTTGGCGATCTGCGAGGGAAGAGACGTTTGTATCAACGTCATTTCCAAGTCGGGTACGACTACCGAGCCTGCGGTTGCCTTCCGTGTATTCCGTGAGCTTCTGGAGAAGAAGTACGGCAAGGACGGTGCCCGTGAGAGAATCTTCGTAACCACCGATAAGGCAAGGGGAACCCTCAAGAAGTTCTCCGACGAAGCGGGCTACGAAACCTTTGTGGTTCCGGATAACGTAGGCGGACGCTACTCGGTTCTGACCGCGGTTGGTCTCTTGCCCATTGCCGTTTCGGGTATTGATATCGACGGATTGATGAAGGGCGCATCGGATGCGGCTGTGGATACCAAGGTTGCTGATCTTGAGAAAAACGAGTGCCTTAAGTACGTTGCATGGAGAAATCTTCTGTACCGTCACGGCAAGACCATGGAAATCCTCGTTAGCTACGAGCCTTACGCTGCGATGCTGAACGAATGGTGGAAGCAGCTTTACGGCGAGAGCGAGGGTAAGGACGGTAAGGGTATTTTCCCCGCATCGGTTATTTTCTCTACCGATCTCCACTCTCTCGGACAGATTATTCAGGACGGTATCCGCAATTTGTTCGAAACCGTTGTATCGGTGAAGAACACCGATGAAAAGCTTGCCGTTCCTTACGATGAGGCAAACGTTGACGGCTTGAACTTCCTGGCGGGAACCGACCTCAATGAGATCAATCAGACAGCGATGAAGGGAACCATTCTGGCGCATATCGACGGCGGCGCTCCCAACCTTTTGATCGAGCTGGACCGTAAGGATGCGTACTGCCTTGGCTATCTCCTTTACTTCTTTGAGTTTGCTTGTGGCGTATCGGGTTACGTTCTCGGCGTAAATCCCTTCAACCAGCCCGGTGTTGAGGCTTACAAGAAGAATATGTTTGCGCTTCTCGGCAAGCCCGGATACGAGGCCGAAAAGGAGAGACTGGAAAAAAGCTTGGGAATTTAACATTTTTTTAATAAAAAGAAAAAAAACTCTTGCATTTTTCAGGAAAGTATTGTATAATAGTTACACGGACATATAAATCAACAAATG
>JAZORA010000154.1:0-11190 GCA_045656365.1 Eubacteriales bacterium
CATTTCTTCCATTCGTCTGGATTCCTCGGAGACGTTCAGGATCACGGGGATCGAATCATCCTTCAGCGAGTCGAATTTGACGGGTACCTTGTCACCAAGAAGCTCCTCAAAAATCGATTTCAGCGCTTCGCTTTCGGAAATCTCCCCGTCGCCCTTCAGGGCATCGGCAAGACTTGCGTCTACGCGCATAAATTTGACACCCTCGGCGTATTGCTCCCAGAAGGCGGCAAATTGAGTATCAATGGGCTTGTCAAACACGGCGACCTGAATGCCTTGCGCCTCAAGGAGAGAAACGTACTGTGCCTGAAGTGCCCGATCGGTGGTATAGTATACCGTGTTTTCATGAAGCTTCTTGGCAGTACTTAGGTATTCCTCCAGCGTGACGGCACTGCCGTCGGTCAGGTTCAGAAGCAGAGCGCTTTTTGTGCGATCGTAGAATTTTTTATCCTTCATACAGGCATATTCGATGAAGGGCGCAATATCCTTCCAGATTTTTGCGTAGCTTTCCCGCTCCGTGTTGCAAAGGGCGCACAGCTTATCGGCGACCTTCTTTACGATATGAGCGGAGACCTTAGAAACGTAAGTGTTTGTTTGCAGATAGCTTCTGGAAACGTTGAGGGGAAGCTCGGGGCAGTCAAGAACGCCCTTCAGCATGAGGAGATAGTCGGGAATGACCTCCTTTACGTTGTCGGCAACGTAAACCTGATTGTAGTAAAGCTTGACCTGACCCTCGATGGTCTCGTATTCGTTGGCAAGCTTAGGGAAATAGAGGATCCCCTTGAAGTTCAGGGGATAGTCCGCATTGATGTGAATATGAAAGAGCGGCTCGCGGTAATCCAGAAATACCTTACGGTAAAACTCCTTGTATTCCTCCTCGGTGCATTCGGATGGCTGCTTCTGCCAGAGGGGATGGATCTCGTTGACGGGCTCCTCCGCTCTCTTTCTTGCGTCCTCGGAATCCGCTTCCTCGGCGGTGTCGTGAAAATAGATCTCCACGGGCATGAAGGAGCAGTATTTCTCAAGCATTGCGCGGATTTTGGAGGGGGAGAGGTACTCTGCTTCCGTATCGGCAACGTGAAGAACGACCGTGGTTCCATGCTCATCGCGTTCGCCTGCCGCAGTCTCGTATTCGCCGCTTTCGTCACAAACCCAATGGACGGCGGGCGCGTCGGTATACGATCTTGTGATGATCTCCACGCGGTCGCTGACCATAAAGGCGGAATAAAAGCCAAGTCCAAAATGACCGATAATGCCGTTTTTCGAGCCCTCGGCTTCGTTTTCGTATTGACGGATAAAATCCACCGCGCCAGAAAGGGCGATGTTGCAGATATATTTGTTCAGCTCCTCCTCGGTCATACCAATGCCGTTGTCCTCAACGGTCAGCGTTTTCGCGTCCCGGTCCAGCGTTACGGTGACACGGTACTGCTCATCCGCGCTCTCGCGAATGCCGAGAGAGGCAAGACGGCGGAGCTTGGTGATGGCGTCCGAGGCATTGGAAACGAGCTCGCGGAGGAAGATATCCTTCTCGGAGTAAAGCCATTTTTTGATGATGGGAAAAATATGCTCGGTATCGACGGCGATGCCGCCTTTTTTAGGGGTTGCTGCTTCGTGATTCATAATGAGGATTTATTGTTCCTTTTCGTTTTCGTCTTTGTTTTCTTTGTTTTCTTTTTTGTGCTTGAGTCTGTCTACGATGGCATGGAGCTTAGGAGAGAGATTCTTAAAAATCTTCGTGGTAACGCTCTCGTGTACGTCATACGGATCAACCAGAGAATCGTCGTCGTAATATTCTGCTGTGTCGGTGGGCAGGTTCTTTGTCTTGAGTCGATCCTCGATCCATTCTTTGGTGATTGCTACGATCACGGCAAAAATCGGAACACCGACGATCATACCAATGACGCCGAAATACTCGCTCATAATGATGATGGAGATGATAACGCCAAGGGAGCTAAGACCCGTAGAATCTCCCAAAATCTTCGGACCGATCACGTTTCCGTCCAGCTGTTGGATCAGGAAGATGAGGATCAGGAAAATAAACGCCTTTGTGGGGTCACTGATGAAGATAATGAAGAAGGAGGGAATGGCACCGATAAACGGACCGAATACGGGAATGACATTGGTGACACAAACAATGGTTGAAACCAGAAGGGGATAGGGGATACGGAAGATCAGCAGGGTAACGAGGGTAATGAGTCCAATGATCAGGGAGTCGATGATCTTACCGATAAAGAATCCGCTGAAGGTGCGGTGGCAAAGTCTGGCGTAGCGGTAAAAGCGCTTTCCGCTTTTTTTGGTAAAGCAGGCGGTCGCCAGCTTTTTGGTTTGCGCGGATAAGCGTTCCTTGGAAATCAGGATGTAGATCGAAATGAAGATTGCCAGAACGAGATTCTTGACACCCACAAAGAGCCAAGTGCCGTATTCCTTGATGCCGTCTACCAAGCTGCCGGAGGTCAGGAAGAAATTCTTGATAAAGGTGATGATTGCTTCCTTGTCTACAAGGTTCGCGTATTTTTCACCAAGATGCTCGGTGGCAATGTTATTGATCCAATTGGAGGTGTTTTCTATGTAGCCGTCAAATTTTCCAACAAAGTCCATAATGCTTTGGATTAGCTGGGGGACAAGAAGGAAAATAAAGGCGACCACGAAAAGAATGGCAACCACGTAGGTCAGGAGAAGAGAGAGTCCGCGAACCAAATTTTTGTTTTTGATTCTCTTAAACACCTTAAACTCAAACAGCTTGAGAATCGGGTTCAACAAATAAGCCATCGACGCACCGATCAGGATCGGAGCGGTGACTGACAAGATGGCGGAGAAGATTCCTGTAAATTTTTCAACATTGACGATGGTATAAAGTGAAACGAAGATGATTGCCAGCGCAAGAGCCACGGGCATGGCGTTCTGCTTTGCGCGACTCCAGGCGGAGCCTTTTTTTGCAGAGTCGGCGGGAGGTGTGTCCGACGCGCGCTTTGAATCGGTCGGCTCGTTTTGTTGATTCATATCATTTTTGTTAGGGTCGGTATTCATAGAAGTATCCTTTCCTGCTTTGCTTTGAGCTTTGTCAGGGCATAGCGAATCTATAATAATTATATTTTATAATTTTTTTGTCGCTCCGTCAATAGAAAACCAAAATTTTTTACATAATATTATAAAAATATTTGGTGCAAAATTCTTCCTTCTCCTTGAAAATAAACGCTTTTTATGGTATAGTTAAAGTGAAGAGAGCAGGCGCTTGAGCATACACGAAAGGAATCGAAAAATGAAGAAGTGCATCGAAAAAGGATATGCCAAGATCAATTTGCATTTGGATGTGACGGGCAGATTGGAGGGCGGATATCATCGGGTGGAGACGGTCATGCAGACTTTGTCTCTTTGCGATGAGATCACGATGACCCTGAGTGACAGCGAGGGTATATCGGTTACGTGTGACGTGGAGGGAGTGCCCCTTGACGCCAGAAATCTTGCTGTGCGCGCGGCGAATCTGTTTTTTGACGCTTTTGGGACGCGTTGCGGTCTTTCGTTGGATATCCGAAAGCAGATTCCCATGGCGGCGGGGATGGCGGGGGGAAGCGCCGACGCGGCTGCAGTCCTTCGGGGCTTGAACCGTCTGTTTGATTATCCGTTTTCCACCGAGGAACTTTGTGTGCTTGGTAGCCGACTGGGAGCGGACGTTCCGTTTTGTATTGTAGGCGGCACGGCGTATGCCGATGGACGAGGTGATCGGCTTCACCCCTTTCCCACCATGCCCGATTGCTATGTTGTGTGCGCTTGTGAGGGGGAATCGGTTTCCACGCCTTGGGCATACTCTATATTAGATCAAGCCTTTGATGATTTCAAGGAGGGTGGGGCGTACGTGCCTCGCGGCGTTGAGTCACTAAGAAAAGCACTTGAGATGGGAGATCCGGGAGAAATGGGAGGCGTGCTCTTTAACATTTTTGAAGAGCCCGTGCTTTCACGCCGTCCTGTGGCAGCGCGCATTCGTCAGCTCCTTCTCGAGTCGGGTGCGATCACTTCCATGATGAGCGGAAGCGGACCGTCTGTTTTCGGAATTTTTGGCGACGAGGCGGGGCGGGAGCGAGCAGTCAAGGCACTATCTGCTGCGGGCTTCCGCGCATATTCTTGCCGTCCGATTGGAACAATTGAAGAGTAAGCGAAAAACGATCAATATTGAAATGGTGGTTTTCGGAAGGAGGAGCTTATGAGAATTGCTTTTTACGGTGCGGCACACGAGGTTACGGGATCCTGTACGGTGCTTTACGCCAACGGAAAAACGATTATGGTGGACTGCGGAATGGAGCAGGGGCCGGATCTATATGAGAACGCCGAGCTTCCCATTCTGCCCTCGCAGGTGGATTATCTTCTCTTGACCCACGCGCACATTGACCATTCCGGAAAGATCCCCGCCCTGACGGCAGGAGGCTTTAAGGGGCATATTTATACCACTGCCGCCACCGAGAAGCTCTGTAAGATCATGCTTCTCGATTCGGCGCATATTCAGGAATTTGAAGCGGGCTGGCGAAACCGCAAGGCAAAGCGGTCGGGTGAGGAAGCTTATACGCCCTTGTATACCACCGAGGACGCCGAGCGGGCGATGCGTCAATTCGTGGCTTGTGATTACGATACGGAATACGAGCTTTGTGAGGGGATCACGGTCTCCTTTACCGACGCAGGACACCTGTTGGGCTCGGCAAGCATCAGCGTAACGGTCAACGAAGGAGGAAGACGCGAGACCATTGTGTTTTCCGGGGACCTCGGCAATGTGGATCGTCCTCTGATCCGCAACCCGCAGCATCCGAAGCGGGCGGATTACGTGGTGGTGGAAGCGACCTACGGTACGAGAAGCCATGGGGCACGTCCCGATTACGTGCGTCAGCTGACGAGCGTTTTGCAGGAGACCTTTGACCGTGGTGGCAACGTGGTGATCCCGTCCTTTGCCGTGGGCAGAACGCAAGAGCTTCTTTACCTTCTGCGAATCATCAAGGAGAAGGGACTTGTGACGGGGCACGACGGCTTTCCCGTATACGTGGATAGTCCTCTGGCGATCGAAGCCACCGAAATATACAGTGAAAGTCTTCGCGATTACTTTGACGAGGAGACGAATGCCCTGCTTGACGAGGGGATTAATCCGATTCGCTTTGATGGCCTTCGTCTGTCGGTGACCTCGGAGGATTCAATCCGTATTAATTACGACAAAGCACCCAAGGTGATCATCTCTGCCAGCGGTATGTGTGAGGCAGGGCGGATCCGTCACCACCTGAAGCACAATTTGTGGAGAAGGGAATGTACCATCTTGTTCGTAGGGTATCAGGCAGAGGGTACGCCCGGACGGATTCTTGTGGAGGGAACCGAGAGTCTGCGGCTCTTTGGTGAGGATGTACAGGTAAATGCCGGGATCCGACAGGTGGAGGGAATCAGCGGTCACGCCGATCGGGAGCTTCTCTTGGGATGGCTGAAAAACTTTGAAAAGAAGCCTAAGACGGTGTTCGTTAACCACGGAGGCGATCGGGTATGCGACGAGTTTGCGGCGGAAATCGAGTCAAATCTGGCAATTTATGCTACCGCTCCTTACAATGGCGCGGAATACGACCTGATCTCGGGCGTATGCCTTGAGCGTGGCAACATGAATCGAATCGAAAAAAGCGAAAAGAGAGAAAAGAAGACGAGGGAGACTGCGGCGTTCAAGCAGCTCCTGAGTGCCGCGAGACGCTTGACGGGGCTTGTGGATCGCTATCGCGGCGGTGCCAACAAGGATCTGGGGCGTTTTGCAAGTCAGATCAATTCTCTCTGTGATAAGTGGGAAAAATAAGCATGGATCGAGAGCCATATCCTTCGGGGTATGGCTCGTTTTTTGCTTGTATAAACATGGTGAATTTTGGTAGAATAATTGTTGGGAAAAAGCAGGGGAAAGCGAAGATTTTTCATTGACAAAATACACGAAATCGTGTATAATTAAAATGATTGTACTATCATAAAAGAAGTGTAAAAAACAGAACGCCGAAGAGTCAAGGAGGTTTTTCGATTTTGTCTTACAGAACCGATATGGAACGCGTAAAAAAACAACGCGATACTCGTAAAAAACGGGTGGAATTGATGTTAAAATGCTCGATCGTCATTCTGGCGGTCTGCCTGCTTGTAACCGGCGTGGCGATTGGGATTACCTTGGCAAACGGAGGCTTCTCGGCAGATTATGACGAGGACGTGGACGACGGTGAGGATCGCAAAGCCCCTGTGATCAAAGGCCCCGAGGGTGATCGAATGGTGGTATACCTCGGAGAGGGAATCCCCTATAAAAGCTTCATTGAGGTTAGTGACAACAGCGGCGAGGAGTGCACCATAAGCGTGGATAATTCCAAGGTGAACGCCAACGCGGAGGGTACATATACCGTCAAATACGTGGTAAAGGATTCTACGGGAAATAAGGCGGAATATACCCTGACGCTGGTTATTAAGAACGGTGAATATTCCAAAACCAAGCTGATGACGTTGGTGGAAGCCAAGGCAAAGGCGTTGGGCATTACCAAGGAGATGACCAAGGAGCAACAGGTCAGAAAGATCTATGAATTTGTCAATTCTCCCAATGCATCTGCTTCCGATGCGAACATCTTGTTTACCGACGAATCCAACACCCCCTCGCAGCAGATGTCTCGCGAGAATTGGGAGGTGGATTGGATCGAAGAGGCATGCCGTACGCTTTCCATGTCTCGGATGGAAGGGGACTGCTATACCTATTATTCGGTTTCCAAGGCATTCTTTGAATACTTTGAAATCGAAAATTTGGGAATTCAGCGCTCCGCCAAATCCACCGAGCCGGGAACGCATTTTTGGAGCGTGGTCAATATCGGTACGAAGGAAAAGCCCAATTGGTATTATTACGACGCTACGCGTTTGGCGGGGTCTTATGATGCCCAAAAGCCGAAATACGGCTGTCTGATTACCGAGAGTACGTTGGAGAGCTATAAGACCTCCAAGGGTGGTAAGGAATTCTATCTGTTTGACAAGTGGGCAGGATTCCCCACGATTTCCACACAAAAAATCTCTTAAATTATCCAAACGGAGGGATGTATGCGAAAGAATATTCTGACGTATCTGGAGGAGACCTCCGCGCGTCTGCCCGAAAAGCTTGCCTTTTCTACGGGCAAGGAGGGTATGACCTTTTCTGAGGTGCAAAGAGAAGCGGCTTCGATTGGATCGGCGCTTTGTCGAGAGGGCTTTGGCGGTGAACCCATTGTGATCCTGATGGACAAGCATCCCCGTACCGTGACCGCCTTTTGGGGCGTGCTTTATGCGGGCTGCTTCTACGTTTGTCTCGATGAAAAAATGCCCGAAGCGAGGGTTCGTGCCATTCTTGACAATCTCCGTCCGAGAGCGTTGATTGCGGATCGTAAGAATCTGAAAAATGCGCAAGCTCTTGGTGTGGAAACGGTTTTTCTTTATGATGATATGGCTTCTGCGACGATCGACCCCGTGGCTCTTTCCCGTGTCCGTGCGAGACAGTGCGATACCGATCCCATTTACGTGGTGTTTACCTCGGGATCGACGGGAACGCCCAAGGGTGTGGTTGCCTGTCACCGCTCGGTGATCGATTATACCGAGGCGATTTCGGCGGCACTTGACTTTTCGGAGGAGACGGTGTTTGCCAACCAGACGCCCCTCTATTTTGACGCGCCTCTGAAGGAGCTGATGCCCACCCTCAAATTCGGTGGCACCACCTATTTCGTGCCCAAAATGCTCTTTTCCTTTCCCGTGCGCCTGATCGAATATCTGAACGAGCATCGGATCAATACGGTCTGCTGGGTGGTTTCCGCTCTGGTGCAGATCTCATCCCTCGGCGCGCTGGACGTGGTAAAGCCAAAATACTTGAAAAAGATCGCCTTTGGCAGCGAGGTCTTTCCCAAAAAGCAGTATTCCATTTGGAGAGACGCGTTCCCGACGGCAGAGTTTTATAATCTGTATGGACCTACCGAGGCAACGGGCATGTCTACCTACTGGCGTGCAGAGCGTGTCCTCTCTGAGGACGAGCCGATTCCGATCGGACGCCCCTTTGACAATACGAGAGTATTGCTCCTGACCGACGAGGATCGGGAAGCGGGAGAAGGGGAATCGGGTGAGATTTGTCTTGGCGGAACCTGTCTGACCATGGGATATTACAACGATCCCGAGCGGACGGCGGCGGTGTTCGTGCAGAATCCTCTTTGTCGCGCCTATCCCGAGCGGATCTACCGTACGGGAGATATTGGACGGTACAACGAGCACGGAGAGCTGGTGTTTGTCTGTCGCAAGGATTCCCAGATCAAGCACATGGGACATCGCATTGAGCTTGGCGAGATCGAAGCCGCCGCTTTGCGGTGTGAGACCCTTACGCGTACTCATTGCCTTTACGACGAGGAAGGGAAGCGGATCGTGCTTTTTTATACGGGTGACGCGGACGAGGGTGCACTGCTTACACACCTTGGCGCATATTTGCCCCGTTACATGATTCCCACCTTGATTCGCCGCTTGAATGCGATGCCTCTGACCGATAACGGAAAAATTGACCGTCGCCGCCTACGTGCGATTGCGACGGAGGAAGATAGATAAAGGAGTCAATATGGACAAGCTTTTGAAAATTTTAAGTGATCTGCACTCCGACGTGGATTTTTCCACGGCGACCGATCTCATCGACGACGGAATCCTCGATTCCTTGGATATCGTGACCCTTGTGACCGAGATCCACGCGGAATTTGACGTGGCAATCCCCGCGGAGGAGATCGTTCCCGAGAATTTCAATTCCGCCGAAGCCCTTTGGGCGTTGATTGAAAAACTTGACGAAGAATAAGTGACTTAGGAGAAAGTATGCTGTTTACGTCATACGGCTTTATCGCATTTCTTTGCGTTCTCTTTCTCGGCTATTACCTGATTCCCAAGCGGTGGCAATGGGGATTTTTGTTGGCGGCAAGCTACGGCTTTTATGCCTTTGCAGGGTGGCGGTGTCTCGTATTTATTCTGGCAACCACCTTGTCGTCCTACGGTGTTGCCCGATGGATGGGACGGAACTCTCGAATCGAAGGAGAATATCTTTCGCTTCATCGGGAGGAGCTGGATAAGGAGACGAGAAAGGCATATCGGGCAAGGGAAAAGAAAAAGAGATTTTGGATTCTGCTTCTGGGACTTTGCTTTAACTTTGGAATTCTCGCGGTTCTGAAATATACCGCCTTTGCGCTGACCAATCTTAACGGAGTGCTCTCACTCTTTGGCGCTGAGGGTGTGACCGTTCCCGATCTGCTTCTTCCCATGGGCATTTCCTTTTACATATTCCAGACCATGGGATATTTGATCGACGTGTATCGTCAAAAGACCGAGGTGGAGAAAAATCCCGCCCGCTTTGCGCTCTTTGTCTCCTTCTTTCCTCAGCTTGTGCAGGGACCTATCTCCCGACACGCAGATCTGGCGTCGCAGCTTTATACCCCTCATTCCTTTGACGGACGTGGCTTTACTTACGGACTTCAAAGAATCCTATGGGGATATTTCAAGAAGCTGGTGATTGCCGATCGAGTGCTGGTGGCAATGAAGACTCTTCTCGCGGAGCCCGAACAGTATCAGGGCGGCTTTGTGCTGCTCTTGATCCTTCTTTATTCGGTGGAGATCTATGCTGACTTTACGGGAGGTATTGACATTACCATCGGAATTGCCGAGGCGCTTGGAATTCGCTTAAAGGAAAACTTCAAGCATCCCTTTTCCTCTCACTCCACCAAGGAGTATTGGAACCGTTGGCATATTACCATGGGAAGCTGGTTTACCGATTACGTGTTTTACCCCTTGTCGGTCTGCAAGCCCATGATGAAGCTCTCAAAGGGAAGCCGAAAGCTCCTTGGAAACAAGGTGGGCAAGAGGATTCCCGTGTATCTTGCGACCACGGTGACCTGGTTCTTGACGGGACTCTGGCATGGCGCAGGCTGGAACTTTATCGTATGGGGACTTGCCAACTGCTTTGTGATCCTTGTGTCGCAGGAGCTTGAGCCTCTTTACGAACGCTTTCACAGCCGTTTTCCACGGCTTGGTGCTTCGAGGGGCTACGGAAAATTCATGGCGGTTCGCACCTTCCTTTTGATGGGTCTTATCCGTTCGCTGGATTGCTACCGTGACGTGGGTATGACCTTCCGTATGTGGGGAAGCATGCTGACGGTGTGGAATCCGAGAGAGGTGCTTGGCGGAGTCCTTCAATTGGGGCTTGGCATGGCAGATTTTGTGATTCTTACGCTTGGTTGTATTTTGATGGGCACGGTCAGCTCCTTGTCCATGAAGAAAAGCGTGAGAGATCGGCTTTGGGATCGTCCCGTGCTGTCCGCCCTTTTGTGCGGAGCGCTCTTCGTGGTGATCCTGACCTTCGGCGCGTACGGAATCGGTTACGACGCCACGCAGTTTATTTATAATCAATTTTAATTACTTTTAATTAAAAGGAACGATATGAAGAAACGAATTTTGATTGCCGTCTGTACCATTCTTCTTGTCGCCATTCTCCTTTTCGTCCTTCAGGCGTTGGTCGTCCCGAAATATCGGGAGAACCCCGAGGGAGCGCTGATCGGAGAATATTACGACGAGGCGGGGGGGCATGACGTGATCTTTATCGGGGATTGTGAGGTCTATGAAAGCCTCGTTCCCGCCGTTCTATGGGAGGAATACGGAATTTCCTCCTACGTGCGGGGAAGCGCCCAGCAGCTTGTGTGGCAGTCCTATTATATATTGGAAGAAACCCTGCGCTATGAAAAGCCGCAGGCAGTGATTTTCAATGTTTTGGCTCTTAAGTACGGCACGCCGCAAAGCGAGGCGTTCAACCGTATGACGCTGGACGGAATGAAATGGTCCTCCTCCAAGTGGGATTCGATTCAGGCATCCAAAACCGAGGAAGAGAATACGCTCGATTACATTTTTCCGCTGTTGCGCTTCCATTCCCGTATTACCGACCTTGGCGCGGACGATTTCCGCTATGCCTTTTCGGATGCTCCTGCCGTATCTCAAAGCGGATACCTGATGCAGACGGGAGTGGTTCCCATGACGGACGAGCAGATCGAGGGCAGACCGCTCTCAAGCTACACGCTCCCCGAAACGGCGATGGCGTATCTTGATTCGATGCGTGAGCTTTGTCGGGAATCGGGCGTGGAGCTGATTCTCATGAAAGCGCCCACCAATTCCTGGGGATACTGGTGGTACGACGAG